>JBBSIX010000055.1:0-14198 GCA_038231875.1 Chloroflexia bacterium
ACACCGGCCCCACTCACGCCCCACGCGAAATAGCCCTGGAGGTTACGCAGGCCGGCGGGGGCACGCCAAGCCGTAAGGCGTCTACCTGGGCCGTGCTTGCCTCGGCTGTAGCCGTGCTTGTGCTGCTGGGCGGCTCCGGCATCTGGTTCCTGCTGCGCGGCGGGGGCACAGAAGGCACGGCCCCCGGCAAGGACCTGCCGGAGAACGCTGTGGGCCTTATCAACTCGTCTACCCCCATCTCCTCGGTGGTGGCCGGCGGCCCGAAAGACAGCCTGGGCGACCTCGCCTACAGGCCGGAGTCGGCGGATTGGAGCGCGGCCTTGCAGGAGGCGCACCGGGCGCAGCAGGAGGGGCGATACAGCGCGGCTATCTCCCAGTATTCGGCGCTGGTGGCCGGCGGTTCGCCCCAAGAGCAGCGCGACGCCCTATGGGGTTTGGCTGAGGCATACCGGCAGTCCGGTCAGGGCGATCTGGCGGTCCGCTCTTACCTACTGATGTCCGAATTGGACGACCCCCGCGCGCCTCGCGCTCTTGCCCGCATCGCACAGATTTACGAGAGTACCGGACGCGAAGCGGAAGCGGTGCGGGCCTACGCCGCTTATGAGGAGAGGGCCGGCCCCGCCCGCCACGCAGTGATGATTATGCGAACGCGACTGCTCGGCCCTACACAGGATGCCGAGAGGGTGTATAAAACGGTGCTGGATGAGAACCCCAGCGATATAGACAGGCGAGACGCCCTGGGGAGGCATGCCGATGTCAAAGCCAGGCGGGGCGACCACAAAGGGGCGTTGGAACTGTACACTCGCCTGGCCGCGCTGCAACAGTCCCACCCGCGCCCCCTGCTCGACAACTACGGCACGCCTCCCCAGGTACTTGCCGCCACAGAAGCGTCCGAGGCGAGCGACATCGCCGGGGCAAAGGCTCTCCTCCTATCTTACATAAAAGGCGAGTGCGGCGCTGGCCAGGCTTGCCCTCCTTATCCCGCCGGGCGGTACTCGGCCCTCACTGCCTTGCTCAAACTTGAGCCTTCGGCTGTGGTGAGCGGCACCGTTGCCCCGATGCAGGCGGCGCAAATCGCCTACGACAGTGGCTACTATGGGCGGGCAATAGGCTACATGGACGTGCTCAGGGGCCAACAGCCCGACTCGCCTCGACTGGCGGAGGCCGGGCTGCTGACCGGCAAGGCGTTCGAGCTGTCGGGCGATGATGCCGCAGCGTTCAACTGGTATACCGACACGGCGCGCCTCTATCCGGCTTCGCCGCAGGCCCCGGAAGCAAGCCGGCGGGCCGGAGACGCGCTGCGCGAACAGGCTCTGTGGGACGAGGCGCAAGGGGCTTACCGCCGGACGATAGAGCAGTATCCCGATGCCGGCGCGGAAACGGCGACGGCCCGGCTGCACGGCGGCGTGCTGGCCTACAGGCTGGAGCAGCGCGAGGCGGCCCTAGACCTACTTCAGCCTCTGCTATCGAGTAAAGAGCTTTCCCCCACGATACAGGCCGGCGCCTCTTTCTGGGCAGGCAAGCTGCAAAGAAGCCTGGGCAACGATGCCTGGCGCAGTACGTTGGGCCGGGTGTCGGCCCTCTCGTCCGGTTCGTTCCTCGACTTCCGCAGCATGAGCATCCTCAACGGCGAGCCTGACGGCGGCCCCGTTGTGCCCACGTCGGCGGAAAGCGGGGTCGCAGAACGCATGCTCGGCGTTCAGTACGCCAACGAAGGGGCAGGCCGGGCGGAACTGCTCAAGTGGGCCGCCGGCTTGCCTTCTACGGCGACTACGGCGACTACGGCGACTGCTGAAGCCGCAGATGCTGAAAGCGGCATAGGCCCGTCCCTGGCCGGCGATGTTGAACTGCAAAGGGCGGTATCGCTGCTCAACCTGGGCTTCGAGGACGAAGCGTACAGGTCGTTCCGGGTGCTCGGCGAGCGGTTGGCGACGGCGGGGAACGCCCGCTCTTTGGCGCAACTGGTCCTCTATCTACGCTACCACGCCTCTACCCGCACCAGCATGAGGGTGGCCGAACTCCTTGCCGCTATGGACACAGGCGACCCCACTAAGCTGCCGGCTCTGCTCCTCAAAACGCTCTATCCGACCCCCTACTCCGCGCTCGTGGCGGCGGAGGCCGGCATGCGCGACATAGACCCGTTGATCATGTATGCGCTCATGCGGCAGGAGAGCCAGTTCGTGCCGGATGCGCGCTCCTGGGCCGACGCCAGGGGCCTTGCCCAGGTGATACCCTCGACCGGGCAGGGTATCGCCGATCAGTTGGGCGACAGCAGCTACACGGTCGCCGACCTCTACCTGCCGTACAAGGCGATACGCTACGGAACCTACTATTTTGCTTCCAACCTGCCGGCTTTCGAGCGCAAGCTGCTGCCGACCCTGGCTGCTTACAATGGCGGCCCCGGCAACGCCGACAGGTGGCTCACCGGCTCTGCCTTGATAGACCCCGACCTGTTCGCCGAGCGCATTGACCTGTTCGAGACGGAGGATTACCTGCGTCGCGTCTATAGGAACTACGGCTTCTACAGGCTTGCTTACAAGCCCTGAATCTGCTGTGAAAATAAGGGGTGCAGGGGAGTTCCCCTGCCGGGGAGTGGGGACACCCCACTCTTTCTTCTATTTTTAGTCGTAATGGTGGCATGAGGGTCATGATTACTCAGAGCGCATGGCACAGCAGCATGCGGATGTGCATAACCTGTGCAAAACCTCCCGCCGCACCCATCTGGTATAATTAAGGATAGACACTGGCCGCTCAACCGTACTCGCATGAGGAGACGATGGCCCAAGCCACCGGCAACAACCTTCATACTTCTCCGCTTCACGCCGACGGCGACGTGAACAGGGTTGTTGTAACCCCGATACCCACAGACCTGCCTTTGCCCCAACTGTCGGCCCTCCTCTCCGAAGTGGGGCTTACCTACGACGAGTACCGGCAGTTCGTATCGCGCCTGGGCAGGCAGCCCAACAAAGTGGAACTGGGCATGGCAGGGGCGATGTGGAGCGAGCACTGCGGCTATAAGCACTCCAAGCCCCTGCTCCGAAAGTTCCCCACAACCGGGCCGCGCGTCCTGCAGGGTCCGGGCGAGAACGCCGGCGTGGTGGACATCGGTGACGGCTGGGCGGTGGCCCTCAAGATCGAGTCGCACAACCACCCATCGGCGGTCGAGCCTGTAGAGGGGGCGGCCACAGGCGTTGGCGGCATTGTGCGCGACATTTTCACAATGGGTGCGCGGCCCATCGCCCTGCTCAACTCCCTCCGCTTCGGGCCACTGTCCGACCCCCACACCCGCTACCTGTTCGACGGGGTTGTGGCCGGCATCGGCGGCTACGGCAACTGCATCGGTGTGCCCACAGTGGGTGGCGAAATCGCCTTCGACCCGTCCTACGCGGCCAACCCTCTGGTCAACGCCATGTGCGTGGGCCTGCTGCGTGCCGACAGGCTGACGCGCGCTGTGGCGGCGGGCACGGGCAACTCGGTGTTGCTGGTGGGGGCCGACACCGGGCGCGACGGCATACATGGGGCCACTTTCGCCTCCGACACCCTGGGCGAGGATGCCCTGCTGGACCGTCCTGCCGTGCAGGTGGGCAATCCTTTCCTCGAAAAGTGCCTCATGGAAGCATGTTTGGAAGTGCTTACGCTGCCTGGCGTGGTGGTCGGCATGCAGGACCTGGGCGCGGCGGGCCTCACTTCGTCTGCGGTGGAGTGCGCGGCGAGGGCGGGCAGCGGTATCGAGATAGACCTGGCGCACGTGGCCCGCCGTGAGAGCGGCATGAACGCCTACGAAATCATGCTCTCCGAGTCGCAAGAGCGGATGCTGGTGATCGTGCAACAGGGGCGCGAGGCAGAGGCACAGGCGGTGTTCGCCCGGTGGGGCCTCCATTCGGACGTAATAGGCAAGGTCACGGACGACGGGCTGGTGCGCGTGTACGACGGCTCCACACAAGCCGCCGAACTGCCCGCCACCCTGTTGGCCGATGAAGTGCCTATTCGCTACAGCACAGGCGCTCCCGACCCCGCTGTGGAAGCTTTGCAGCACCCCGACTGGGACTCCCTGCTGCCCCACGAAGATCGTAGCACGCAGTATGGAGGGCAGTTGCTCTCCCTGCTGGCTTCGCCCAACATCGCGAGCAAAGAGCGGGTGTTTCGCACCTACGACCATACGATCGGTTCGAACACAGTTTTACAGCCCGGCGAGGCCGACGCCGCCGTGCTGCGTATCAAGGGCACACGCAAGGGTATTGCCCTGACTACCGACTGCAACGCCCTCTACTGCCTCCTCGACCCATACGCGGGCGGGGCACACGCCGTAGCCGAGGCCGCACGCAACCTCTCCTGTGTGGGGGCCGAGCCGCTCGCCGTGACCGACTGCCTAAACTTCGGCAATCCTGAGCAGCCCCACGTCTTCTACCAGATGGAGGGTGCGGTCAACGGCATCGCCGACGCTTGCAACGCCCTGGGCGTGCCGGTGGTTAGCGGCAACGTATCGCTCTACAACGAAACGAACGGGGTGGCAGTGCTGCCCACGCCGGTAATCGGCATGCTCGGTCTGCTGGAAGACGTAGAGAGGCGGACGGGAATGGCCTTGCGTGATGGGCTGGTAATCGGCCTGCTCAAACCACATGCCAAAAAGAAGCACAACCATGCAAACGGGGCCGACTTATTGGGCGCGAGCCGGTACGTCGAAACCTGCCTGGGCCGGAAAGCCGGTATGCCTCCCCACCTGGACTTCGAGGAGGAGCGGAGGGTGCAGGCCGCTTGCCGCGCCCTGATAGGGGCCGGGTTGGTAGATGCCGCGCACGATTGCAGCGACGGCGGCCTGACGGCGGCACTGGCCGAGATGTGCATAGCGGGCGGCGTAGGAGCCACAGTCACCCTGGGCGAATTGGCGGCGCAGGGGCATACCCTACGCTCCGACGCAATTTTGTTCGGCGAGGAGCCATCCCGTATAATAGTAGCACTCACCGCCGAGAATTGGGGCAAGGCCGTAAGTCTCGCTCGCTCTAACGAGGTGAGCCTGTTGCGTTTGGGCACGAGCGGCGGCAGGCGCATCACCGTTGGCCGTGAAGATGGGGCAGTGGCAAGCTTAGTTGACCTGCCGCTTGCGGAGGCGGAAAGGGCGTGGAGGGGTGCGTTGGAGGGGCATTCAAGGCCCCCCTCGGTAGAGGTCGAAAGAGGTTAGAGGCATGGGTGAGATAATGGAGACAGTAGAGACAATAGAGGCATCTACGGACGACAAGCTGCACGAGGCATGCGGCGTATTTGGCGTGTGGACGCCCGGCGCTCCTTCGACCGACGTGGCGCGCCTCACCTACTTTGGGCTGTATGCTTTGCAGCACCGGGGGCAGGAGTCGGCGGGCATTGCCACCACCGACGGCAAGCAGCTCTATCTGCGTACCCGCATGGGCCTGGTGTCCACTGCCTTCGACGAGGAGACGCTGGCCGGGCTGAAAGGGCATGCCGCCATAGGCCACACCCGCTACTCTACTACCGGCTCGTCCAGGATATGCAACGCTCAACCCCTGCGCTTCGACGACCCCGCGCTTGGCATGTTGGCTCTGGGGCACAACGGCAACGTCACCAACGCGGCTCAAATACAGGCGGAATTGGCGGCGAGAGGTGTGACTTTCGACACCACCTCGGACAGCGAGGTGATCGGCAAGCTGGCAATCGCTTCGCACGGCTCGGATTGGGTGAGTAAGTACCGCCGGGCGATGCTGCGCCTCACTGGGGCCTACTCGCTGGCGTTGCTCACACCCACACACCTGATGGCGGTGCGCGACCCGATGGGCATACGGCCCCTCTGCCTGGGCAGGCTGCCCGGCGGCGGCTGGGTGGTGTCGTCCGAGACGTGCGCCCTGATGACAGTGGGCGCGCAGTTTATCCGCGAGGTGGAGCCGGGCGAGATCGTGACTATCGGCGCGGAAGGGCTGACCTCTTACGCCAACAGCCCGCAGGCGCAGCAGGCGATGTGTGTCTTCGAGTATATCTACTTCGCCCGCCCCGACAGCACTATCGAGAATATCCCCCTGTACACCGCCCGCCGGAATATGGGCCGCGAACTGGCCCGCGAGCACCCAGCCGATGCCGACATTGTGATAGGCGTGCCCGACTCGGCTACCCCCGCCGCTATCGGCTACTCGATGGAGTCGGGTATACCCTACACCGAGGGGCTGATCAAGAACCGCTATATCGGGCGCACTTTTATCCAACCTCACCAGCATCTGCGCGAGCTTGGCATCGGCCTCAAGTTCAACCCCTTGCCCGGCGTGCTGGACGGCAAGCGGGTGGTGGTGGTGGACGACTCCATCGTGCGGGGCACAACCACCAGGCCGATTGTGGAACTGCTCAAGCGGGCCGGGGCCACCGAGGTGCATGTTCGCATCCATTCGCCGGCTATGAGCCACCCTTGCTACCTGGGGGTGGACACCGCACGGCGCGAGGAGCTAATCGCCCACCGGATGACTGTGCCCGAAATCGCCCGGCATATTGGGGCCGACTCGCTCGGCTACCTGTCGCTGCCCGGCCTGTTCAGAGCAGTGGGGTTGGCCGACGATAAGCTCTGCTCAGGCTGCTTCACCGGCCATTATCCGGTGCCTGTGCAGTTGGAGTTTGCCGGGCTGAACGGCAAGCCTGCTGTGGAGAGCAGTGGGCCGGCTGCCGAGGAGCGCGTTGCGGCACAGCCCCAGCACGGGCAGTTGGAGCTTACGTTCGAGCAGAGCGAGATGGACCGCGACAGAGTGCCCGCCGGGGTGGACATTTAGCGGGCTTCGAGGCAGTAAAGGCTACTTCTCGAAACTCTCCCGCCCCAGGCCGCACAACTCCGCTATACTATCTACTATTATGTCGGGGTCCGGCTTGCGATACTGGGTCGGGTCGGAGGCGTAGTGCCCTTGGCGCACCCACACGGTGGTAAGGCAGTCGCCCATGAACTCTTTGGCCCCCGCCAGCAGTTTTTCCTTGTCGTCCAACAGCACATAGTGGTCGGCAGGCAGGCGGCGCATCACATCCTCAAAGCAGGTCTCTTTGTGGGTGTAGATCAGCACGTCGGCGGGGCCGCCCACAGCCTCAGTCAGCCCTGCCATGCCGATCTTGTGCGGCTGGTAGTCCTCGTCGCCGTCCGAGAGGATGGCTACCTCGCCCAGCTTGCTCAGGTGTTCCAGGGCGGATATGGCCCCAGGGTAGAGATACCGGCGGTAGGGCATGTTGTTTATCAGGTCGGCGGCCTTTTGCGCCACCTCTTTGTCCTGCCAATTCACCGCGAACCGCTTGAGTACCTCCGGGTAGCTCACCACATCCAGTTCCTTACGCACCTCCTCGTACAGCCCCCAGAAACGCGCCGCCCCCTCCTCTCCTAGCGTATGCAGCAGTTGAGCTTGCATATCGGCCTTTGCCCGGTCGTTGTCCAGCAGCGTATTGTCCACGTCGAGTAGAAACACCAGTTCTTGCCTCGGTCTTTGTTCCATTTTCTCAGCCCTCCTTACTCTGTTACGCCAAATGTGCTAGAATCGTACCATCATGTTATCCCTTCCCCGTGCCGACAAGCCTGCCCCCCTGCTCAAGGTGGGCCGCAACACTCCTCTTTTCATGCTGCCCTCCACCCAGGGTGGGCGAATGGGGCCGGGCGCGCTGCGGAGCCGGTACAACATGGTGTTGACTTTTGTGGGCAGCGGCGTGGAGGCCGAGGCTTATCTCCTTGCGCTACAGGCAGTCTACCCTGTTATACTGGCTTCGCAGGCTCGGCTGCCGGCTGTAGTCTCTATGTCTTTGCCGGAGGCCGGCGAAGTTGCGGCGAAATTGGCCCTTCAGTTCCCTTTGCTGGCCGACCCCGACGGCGAAACAGCCCGGCGTATGCTCGGCAGCCCCGCCGCCGCTCTCTGCGTGGCCGACCGCTACGGTCAGGTTGTCTCGCTGGAGACCGCGCCGTCGGCAGGCGGGCTGCCTTCGCCCGGCTCCGCACTTGAGTGGCTCGACTACATCCTTATGCAATGCTCCGGCTGAGAGGGCCGAGTAGATAGTCGCTGGTACAGCGATGAAGATGAAGAAAGCTAGCTTACAAGCTTTGCTGTTACCGTGCCGGTAAACGGAGTTCATAGGAACCCCGGCCTGCTCCACTTATGACAACAAGAAAGGACCCAAACTAAATGACCCGCCCCCGCGCTCCCCTCGCTCTACTGACCACCTTGTTCGCGCTGCTCATGCTCGGCGGGCCGGCCGTTGCGCCTAACCAGGTAGCGATAGGCGCGCCCATGCCTGGTGTGCCCGCCGACGGCTCGGAGGCGCTGCCCCCCGGCGCCAAAGTCGAGACGGTGCTTACCGGCATGGACAAGCCTATCGCCCTGGCTTTCGACCCGGCGGGCAGGCTGTTCTACACAGAGAAAGTAACCGGTAAGGTGCGCCTTTTTGAAAACGGTAAGCTGCAACCCGATCCGGTTATAACGTTCAAGGTGAACAGCAACGGCGAGCGCGGCCTGTTGGGGATCGCCGTAGACCCCAACTTCAACGCCAACCACTATGTCTATGTCTACTACACTTGCGGGGAATGCGACCCGATTCAGAACAGAGTAGCGCGCTTTACCGAGAGCAACGGCGTAGGCTCCAACCCGACCACCATCTTCACCTCGCCGGTCTTCTCAGCTACCAACCACAACGGTGGTAATATCCACTTCGGCCCCGACGGCAAGCTGTACGTCAGCGTCGGGGACGGCGGCTGCTGCCCGGAAAACGCGCAGGACGTAACGGTCAGGAACGGCAAGCTACATCGCATCAACCCGGATGGCTCGATGCCCGCCGACAACCCCACCTTCGGGGGCCAGGGGGCGTTGCCTTCCCTGTACGCGATGGGTCTGCGTAACAGCTTCGATTTCGCCTTCGACTCGGTGGTGAAAGGGCGGATATTCGCCAGCGAGAACGGCCCCAACTGCGACGATGAGATGAACCGTATCGAGGCCGGCTACAACTACGGTTGGCGGCCCGACTACCCTTGCGATGACGCCAACCCCGCCAAAGATGTCAATACCATCCCGCCCCTCTGGTACCTACCCAGGGGCCAGTGCTGCGAAGCGCCCACCGGCATCACGGTCTATAACGGCAATTCCGTGCCCCAGTGGAAAGACGGCCTGTTTATGGCGGGCTACCAGGGCGGCAAGCTGCGCCACTTCTACCTCAACTCGGACCGCACAGCCCTCACCGCGTCCAAAGTGGTGGAGGGCATCCAGGCGAATATGGACCTGGAGACCGGGCCGGACGGCGCGTTCTACTACATCGAGGGTGGCGGCTACTCGCCCGGCACGCTCAAGCGGATCGTGGGGCAGGGCGTGTCCAATCCCACAGCCACCCCTGCGCCCGGCGGTCTCCCAGGCAACGGCAGCCGCACCTTCCCCGAAACCGGCAAGGCTGTGACGGGCATCTTCCTCGACTACTGGGCCCGGCATGGCGGCCTCGCCCAGCAGGGCTTCCCCATCTCGGACCTGATGCAGGAGAAGTCGGACCTGAACGGCCAGACCTACACGGTGCAGTACTTCGAGCGGGCGGTCTTTGAGTACCACCCTGAGAACCAGCCTCCCAACCAGGTGTTGCTGTCGCAACTCGGCCTATTCCGGTACAAAGCAAAGTACCCCAACGGCGCACCCAATCAGCAGGCGAACGGCTCACCAGGCTCCGTGCTGTTCCCCGAAACGGGCAAGCGCCTGGGCGGCAGCTTCCTCAAGTACTGGCAGGAGCATGGCGGCCTGGCGCAGCAGGGCTACCCGATCTCCGAGGAGTTCAAGGAGAAGTCGGACCTGAACGGCCAGACCTACACGGTGCAGTACTTCGAGCGGGCGGTGTTCGAGCTACACCCGGAGAATCCGCCGCCTTTTGACATCTTGCTGTCGCAACTGGGCCTGTTCCGGTACAACAGCAAGTATGGCGGCAAGTAGCAGCCATCTGGGGAGACGAGCGCCGGGGCCACATCCCTGGATGGGAACGTAGGCGCTATTCAAAGTCTTGGCAGTAGAGAGAGAAAACGAACCCTCTATCGTTGTATGCCTCACGCAGTGAGGAATCAGTGCGCCGGCATGGTACTAAGGAGACTGATTCCTCACTGCGTAAGGCATACAAATATGAGTTTGGTACGTCATTCCCGAAGGGGGCATCAGCCCTATTCTCATCTCCCCTTTCTTCTATGGTATAATAGACGGACCTTGCCTCGTATGCTCGGCGGGGGAATAGCAGCAGATAGGAGTCGCCGTTTTGCGAGAGATTTTGCGTAGGCCACGCTACTTTTCCATAAAGCGCCCGGATACACGAGACACACGCGATACGCGAGAGCAGGCCAACACCGGCAACTTCCCGGACGACATCTGGACTAAGTGCCCCAAATGTAACGAACTGCTCTACGTGCGCGAGCTTGAGAATAACCTCAAGGTCTGCCAAAAATGCAGCTATCATTTTCGGCTTACCGCCGACGAGCGCATAGAGTACCTAACCGACGAGGACAGCTTCAGTAGAAAAGGCCCCGAAGTCGCCCCGACAGACCCCATCGGCTTTGTGTCGCTCGGTCAGAAGTACTCCACCAAGCTGCATGACACGCAGGCCAAAACCGGCCTGCTTGATGCTGTGGTGTACGGCACAGCGCGCATCGAGGAGGTGCCTGCCGTGCTGTTCGTGGTAGACTTCCGCTTCTTCGGCGGCAGCATGGGTTCGGTATACGGGCAGGGGTTAGTCGAGGCGGCGGAGTTGGCTAAAGAAGGCCGGGTGGGCCTGGTAACTGTGTCGGCATCGGGTGGGGCGCGCATGCAGGAGGGTATATTCTCCCTGATGCAGATGGCAAAAACCATCGCCGCCCTCACCGAACTTACCGAGGCGCGCCTACCGCATGTCTCCGTGTTGACCGACCCTTGCACCGGCGGCGTAACCGCTTCCTATGCCACCTCAGCCGATGTAGTTATGGCCGAGCCTGGGGCGCTCATAGGCTTTGCGGGGCCGCGCGTTATTGAGCAAACCATCAAGCAGAAACTGCCGCCCGATTTCCAGAGTGCGGAGCTTCAACTCAAAAGGGGCATGCTCGACATGGTGACGCCCCGCCGCGAATTACGCACTACAGTGAGCCGCCTGCTAAAGCTGTACGCCGGCTAGGCCGCACGCAGCCGGCCCGTAAAGCCTCAAACTACAAGGGCGGAAGGTTCATCGCTTTCATGGATAGTGAACGCAAAAAAGATATAGAAATCGCCGGCGAACCGGCGTCTGAGAATGGCCGCCGTCATGGGTTTGATGCGCTGCGCCAGGCTGTGCCCCCCGGCATCAGCCGCACGCCGCAAGCCTCCTCTGCAACACACACCAGGCCCGATGTAAACGCCTGGGAGCGCGTGCAGACCGCCCGCCACCCGGACCGCCCGCATACGCTCGATTACGTGCAGCGCATCTGCACCGATTTCGTCGAGATGCACGGTGACCGCCTGTTCGGGGACGATGCGGCGATAGTGGCAGGGCTTGCCCAGTTCGAGGGGCAGACGGTTATGCTGATCGGCCAGCAGAAGGGCCGCTCCACCCGCGAGAATCTCGCCCGCAACTTCGGTATGCCTCAACCCGAAGGCTATCGCAAGGCCAAGCGTTTGATGGAGCACGCCGCCCGCTTTGGCTTTCCCATACTCACTTTTATAGACACCCCAGGCGCCAACCCCGGCGTGCCCTCCGAGGAGCGCGGCATCGGGCAGGCTATCGCCGACAACCTGGTGGTGATGCTCAACATCGAGGTGCCGATCATCGTCACGGTGATAGGCGAGGGAGGCAGCGGAGGTGCGCTGGCAATCGGCATAGGCGACCGCCTCCTTATGCTCGAAAACGCGGTCTACACAGTCGCCAGCCCGGAGTCGGCAGCCGCTATCCTGTGGCGAGACGCAGCCCAGGCCTCCGCCGCCGCCCAGACGATGCGGATCACCGCCCCCGACCTGCTTGAGTTCGGGATTGTAGATGAAGTGATCCCCGAACCCGAAGGGGGCGCGCATAACGACCTTACCGCTACCGTCGAGGCAGTGCGCGATGCCATAGCTCGCCACCTCGCCGACCTCCAGTCTTCATATCTCCTCAAGACCGGCAAGGGTGCGCGCCAACTCCTCGAAGCCCGCCGCCACAAGTATATACACATCGGGCAGTTCACCCAGAGCGAGGGGTAGGGGCTGCTCAGGGAATATTCAGAATCACACCGCAGCACAAGAGAGGCAGTACATGAGCGCCAAAGCAAAAGCCCTTGTAGAAGACCTGTACCATGTGCCTGAAAACGGCAAGGCAGAGATCGTAAACGGAGAATTAGTGCTGATGCCTCCAACAGGAGACGAGCCGAGCCGCTCCGGCGGCGAAATCTACTTTAGTTTGCGTCAGTATGAGCAGAACGTGGGAGGCGGCTACGCATATCCCGATAACGCCGGCTTCATTGTAGACTTGCCGGGCCGCCGCTCTTTCAGCCCGGATGCGGCATGGTTCACCGGAAGGCGCAAAGGTGGGGGCAAGTTTCTCGAAGGCACGCCCATCTTTGCCGCCGAAGTCAGGAGCGAGGGCGACTACGGTCCGGCTGCCGAACACGCCATGTTTGAGAAGCGCAGGGACTACTTTGCGGCGGGCACACTTGTGGTGTGGGATGTGGACGTCCTTAGAGAAAGGGTAGTGCGGGTCTACAGGGCCGGTGAGCCGGAAAACCCCGCCGTCTACGGTACAGGCGAGACAGCCGAAGCCGAGTCTGCGGTTCCGGGCTGGCGTTTAGCGGTGGACGATCTGTTCAGTTAGGTAGGCGCATCCGTCTACCCTTCCAGCCCCACCCGCTTGTACGCCGCGTCTACGTGCGCCAGGTGACGCTCCAACGAGGTGGCCTCCCGCAACTGCTCAGGCGTAAGCCGGCCCGCCACCTGGGGGTCGCTCAGTAGTCTCTCCAGGAAAGTGGGGCCGGTCTCACCCTGGGCATCGGCCTCCCACACCTGCATGGCGTGGCGCTGCACGATTTTGTAGGCCGCCTGCCGGTCGAGGCCGCTTTCCGTGAGAGCCAGCATAACAGCTTGCGAGAAGATCAGGCCGCCGGTTCGCTCAAGATTGCGGCGCATACGGCCCGGATAGACGTTCAACCCCTCCATGATGCCGTTGAACTGGCCCAGCATGTAGTCCACCAGGATAAAAGCGCCCGGCAGGATTAGGCGTTCGGCGGACGAGTGGGAGATGTCGCGCTCGTGCCACAGGGCCACATCTTCCAGGCCGGCGAGGGCGAAGCCGCGCACTACGCGGGCCAGGCCGCTGATCCGCTCGCTCTTGTGAGGGTTACGCTTGTGGGGCATGGCCGACGAGCCTTGCTGCTGCGCCCCGAACGGCTCCTCTACCTCCCGAACCTCAGTGCGCGCCAAGTGGCGTATTTCGACGGCGAACTTGTCAAGCGAGGAGGCGAGCAGGGCCAGGGTGTTCAGCACGGCGGCGTGGCGGTCGCGTTGCACTATCTGTGTAGACACCGGGTCGGCGCCGAGGCCCAGCCGCCGGAGCGCCGCCTCCTCTATATCGGGCGACACGTTGGCATGTGTGCCCACCGCGCCCGATATTTTGCCCACCGCGATGTCGTGGCCGGCAGCTTCCAGGCGGTGCAGGTGCCGGCCCATTTCATCGAACCAGACAAGCAATTTGAGGCCGAAGGTGGTCGGCTCGGCATGCACGCCGTGAGTGCGCCCCATCATCACGGTGTGCTTGTGCTGCATGCCGAGCCGGGCGAACGTGGCGCGCAGCGATGCCGTACCGCTCAGGATCAGGTTCATCGCCTCACCTATTTGCAGGGCGAGGGCAGTATCCACCACGTCGGAGGAAGTGAGGCCCAGGTGGACGTAGCGGGCGGCATCGGGGTCGGAAAGGCTATCGCCTGCTGCCTTGAGGAAGGCGATCACATCGTGGTCGGTCTGCTTTTCATAGGCGGACATGAGGGCAAGGTCCACATGCCCGCCACGCAAGACGGGCAGCGCCTCCTCCGGCACGCGGCCCTGCTCGGCCCAGGCCTCGGCCACCGCCAACTCTACGCGCCACCACAAATCTACTTTGCGCTGCGCCGACCATATAGCCCCCATCTCAGGGTTGGTGTAACGGTTTAGGTCCATATTCTAAGGGTTGTTTAGAGGCCGAGGCCCACCCTTGTTCCTCCTTTATCCCTTTTCGGAGCGAAAGTCGCGCGTTGGCGCTCCGGCGTCGTGTAGACTGCC
>JBBSIX010000056.1:0-14187 GCA_038231875.1 Chloroflexia bacterium
CACCTCAATGGAACAACCTCAGTGCCTCATAATCGAGATAGAAGACAAAACGGCTCGCGTGACCCTCAACAGGCCTGAGGTTCGCAACGCCTTCAACACGCAACTCATAGAGGAGTTGAAAAGCACCCTGCACGGCATAAACACCGGCGCACTGGGGGAAATACGGGCGGTGGTGCTGGCCGGTACGGGCAAGGTATTTTGCGCGGGAGCCGATGTGAACTGGATGCGCGCGGCCCTGGCGTACAGCCGCGATGAGAACATAGCCGATGCCATGCACATGGCTAACATGTTCGACCATATCAACCTCTGCCCCGTGCCGGTGATCGCCCGCATTCAAGGCGCGGCGCTCGGAGGCGGGGTGGGGCTTGCTGCGGTCTGCGACATCGTGGTGGCCGCCGACGACACGGTTTGGGCCTTCTCCGAGGCCAAGCTGGGCATTGCTCCCGCCGTTATCTCGCCCTATGTGCTCGCCAAGATAGGCAGGAGCCACGCTCGCGCGCTCTTTTTCACCGCCGAACGGTTCGGCGCCACGCGCGCGAAAGAGATTGGCCTGGCCCACGTAGTGGTCCCCCAGGCGGAGCTTGACGCAGAAGTAGATAGACTATTGGGAGAGATCATGAGTAGTTCGCCGGAGGCTATCCGCCGCGCCAAAGAACTTATCGCCGTAGTGCCTATGCTGCCGCCTACTGAGGCTATGGAGTTGACGGCGCAGACAATTGCCGGGCTGCGGGTAAGCGAGGAGGGACAGGAAGGGCTGCTTGCCTTCCTGGACAAGCGCAAACCGGAGTGGGCATGAGCGACATGAATTGGCCTGAATTGGGAAGCAAGAACCAAGAAGGAGGTCTACCGTTCGGGAAAATCCTGATCGCCAATCGGGGCGAGATAGCGGTACGAATTGCGCGCGCTTGCCTGGCGATGGGCATTACCTCGGTGGCGGTCTACTCGGAAGCCGACCAGGAAGCCCTACATGTGCGCTCCTGCGATGAGGCATACTTCATCGGCCCTGCACCTGCCCTTGAAAGCTACTTGCGCGGCGACAAGATACTTGAGATGGCCGCGCTAGCAGGCTGTGACGCCATCCACCCAGGCTACGGCTTTCTGTCCGAGAACGCCGACTTTGCGCGGGCGGTGCAGGCGGCCGGCCTGGTGTGGATCGGCCCAGGCCCGGAAGCTATTGCCCTGATGGGTTCTAAGATCGAGTCGAAGAGGCTGGCCGAGGAGAGCGATGTGCCCATCGTGCCCGGCTACTTTGGCGACGACCAGTCGCCGATGCGCCTCACCGAGGAGGCCGAGCGTGTAGGCTATCCGGTGCTCATCAAGGCGTCTGCGGGAGGTGGGGGCAAAGGTATGCGGGTGGTGGACTCGCCGGTTGAGTTCGTCGAGGCTCTGGAAGGGGCGCAGCGCGAGGCGCTCTCTGCCTTCGGCGACGCATCCGTGATGCTCGAAAAGTACCTCTCCGAGCCGCGCCATATCGAGGTGCAGGTGCTTGGGGACGCCTACGGACACCTGATACACCTAGGCGAGCGCGAGTGCTCTATCCAGCGCCGCCATCAAAAGGTGGTCGAGGAAAGCCCATCGCCGGCCATAGACGAGGCGTTGCGGGCACAGATCACAGGCGCGGCCTTGAAACTGGCGCGCAAAGCCGGCTATCAGAACGCCGGCACGGTGGAGTTTATCTTCCAGGATGGCCGGTATTACTTCCTGGAGATGAATACCCGCTTGCAGGTAGAGCACCCGGTGACTGAGCAGGCGCTCAACTTCGACCTTGTGGAGGCACAGATTAGGATTGCGGCCGGCGAAAAGCTGTGGATCACCCAGGACGAAGTGGAGTTCGTAGCACACTCAATGGAAGCCCGCCTGTACGCCGAGGTTCCTGAGCGCGGTTTCCTGCCCTCTACCGGCGTCATCACCACGCTCAACGCGCCCTACGAAGGCTACGGGGTGCGGGTGGACGCAGGAGTGAGCGAGGGCGACACCATCACACCGTACTACGACCCGATGATCGCCAAGATAATCACCACAGGCGAAACTCGCCACGAAAGCCTGGTGCGGATGCAGGAGATGCTCGGCAGTATGCAGATAGAGGGGGTGCAGACCAATCTCGATTTCTTGCGCTGGCTTTTCACATACCCCCAGTTCGAGCTAGGCAACATCTCCACCCGCTTCATCGAGCGATACTACCGGCCAGGGGCTTTTCCTTTGGCCCCGGTGCCGGTGGCGCTGGCGGGCGGCGCGCTCGACCTGCTGACGCGCTCTCAGGCCGCTCTCCTGGAGAAGGCGGGCGCATGGCGCACGTCCAGTTGGCGACAGGCCCGGCAAAAGATGCGTACCACCCTGTTGATAGAGGGCCACCTCTACGGGGTCGAGTTGTCAAGCAGGGCAGGCTCGGAAAATAGCTGGCATGCACGGCTCTCCGTGGGCGATCAAACCCTGTACGACGGCAGCGTAATGCTCTTTGTGCCGCGCACCACCCACAGCCACGCAGAAGACTTCGGCGGCACCGGACCTACTGTGCAGATACGTTTGGCCCGCAACGCCGCAACCGGCACGGAAGCAGATTCCGCCGAACCGCAGCAGGAAATGCAGGCAATCCACACCCTGGAGTGCGGTTTCCCCGCTCCCGGCGAGTTCTACCTGTTCTGGGAAGGCCGCGAGTACTGGATACGGCAGGCTCCCCATTTGAGCACCGAACGACTCAACAAGGCGGTACGCCTCAGCGATGAAGACACTCTAGAAAGCCCTATGCCCGGCAAAGTCCTGCGCGTGCTTACCGCCCCCGGCGAGTCGGTGAGCGACGGCCAAACTTTGGTGATCATCGAGGCGATGAAGATGGAGTTCTCGGTACGCGCTCCTCACAGCGGCACGGTGGCCCGCGTCAACTACTCCGAAGGCGAGCAGGTGTCGGCGGGCGACGTGCTGGTGGAGATGGAGAAGTGAGCGCCCGCCCCACCTATCCCAAGCACGTTACCGTGTACGAGGTCGGCCCGCGCGATGGCCTGCAAAACGAAAACCTCAGTGTGCCCACCGAGGCCAAAGTAGAATATATCAACATGTTGAGCGCTGCGGGCCTGCCGGCAATCGAGGCCACCTCCTTCGTCAGCCCCCGCGCCGTGCCCCAACTGAGCGATGCCTCTGAGGTCATGCAGAGCATAGACCGGCTGCACGGCGTGCGCTATCCTGTGCTGGTCCCGAACGAAAAAGGCATGCAGAGGGCGTTGGAAGCCGGCGCATTGGAAGTGGCCTTGTTCACCGCCGCTTCAGAGAGCTTCTCGAAGGCGAACATCAACGCTACTATCGCCGAATCCCTGGCGCGATTTGCGCCGGTTGTTTCGACGGCTCGGCAAAACGGCGTGAGGGTGCGTGGTTACTTGAGCGCCGCTTTCGGCTGTCCTTACGAGGGCCGAGTGGCCCCCGCGAAGGCGCTTGAGGTGGCCCTCGCCTTGCTGGACTTGGGAGTCGACGAGCTATCCGTCGGCGACACCATCGGCGTGGGCACACCGAATCAGGTGTTTGACCTGCTGGGGCTGCTGTCCGACAAAATACCGCTCTCACGGATAGCTGTACATTTCCACGACACGCGAGGCACCGCCCTGGCGAACGTGTTGGCCTCCCTCGAAGCCGGTGTGACAACGGTGGACTCAGCCTCCGGCGGGCTTGGGGGCTGTCCGTACGCGCCGGGCGCCTCAGGCAATCTTGCAACCGAAGACCTGCTTTATATGCTCGACGGCATGGGTATTGAGACGGGCGTTCAAATAGGCAAAGTGGCCGAGGCCTCCCGTTACATCCTGCGGGCGCTGGGCAAACCTCCAGCGAGCCGCTATTTGCAGGCGTGAACCTGGCCCCCACTTCGCTCATGCCCCACACACCGCACACAGCGCCGCCGAGATTCTTGTTGTTCGGATGCCGAGCAAGAATGGTCGCCGGCATGGGGGAGACGCAGTTGGCAAGTTATGAGACGAAAACGCAAAGACGCAAAGACGCAAAGGACGGCACAAAGATTTTTGTTGTTCAGAGGCCGGTCAAGAATGACCGCAAGAGTAGCCGGCATAGGGGGAAGACGCAGTGGGCACATGCGGGAATCCTTAAGAATCTCTGCGTCGTCCTTTGCGTCTTTGCGTCTTTGCGTTTTCGTTTCTACAAGGAGAAACAGTGCCGAAGATAAAGAAAGTGCTTATCGCCAACCGAGGCGAGATCGCCCTCAGGGTAGTCAGGGCCTGCGCGGAGGTAGGCATCCAATCGGTGGCGGTCTTCTCGGAGGCGGACCGCACTTCGCTGCATGTGCGCGCAGCCGACGAAGCGTACCTGATCGGACCGCCCCCGGCCTCGGAGTCGTACCTGAAGATAGGGGCGCTCCTGGAGACGGCTCGCCGTGCGGGGGCCGACGCTGTTCACCCAGGCTACGGCTTCCTGGCCGAGAACGCCGATTTTGCACAGGCCGTGCTCGACGACGGCCTGACCTGGATTGGGCCTTCCCCTGCGGCGATGAGGATGCTGGGCGACAAGCTGACGGCCCGGCGCACCGCAGAGGAGGCCGGCCTGCCTATCGTGCCCGGCTCGGACGTTGCGGTGGATGACACGGAGGCCGCCCTCGAAGTCGCCAATCGTATCGGCTATCCGGTGCTCATCAAGGCGTCTGCGGGCGGCGGCGGAAAGGGGATGCGTATCGCCAGGAGCCGGCACGAACTCGAAGCGGGCATACGCAGCGCCCGGAGCGAGGCGCAGTCGTCGTTCGCCTCCGGGAAAGTCTATCTGGAGAAGTACCTGGAAGCGGTGCGCCATGTCGAGATACAGATCATGGCCGACACGCACGGCAATATCATCTATCTGGGCGAGCGCGAGTGCTCTATCCAGCGCCGCTATCAAAAGCTGATCGAAGAATCGCCCTCGGTGGCGGTGGATGCCGACTTGCGCGCTCGCATGGGAGCGGTCGCGGTGGCGGCGGCACGCGCTGCCTCCTATACGTCTGCCGGCACTGTGGAGTTCCTCGTAGACCGTTTCAAGAACTTCTACTTCCTTGAGGTGAATACACGCCTGCAAGTGGAGCACCCCGTCACCGAGATGGTAACGGGCGTAGACCTGGTGCTGGAGCAGTTTAGAGTGGCTTCGGGGAGACCCCTGCGTATGCAGCAGAGCGACGTTCGGCTCAGAGGCCACGCGATGGAGTGCCGCATCGCCGCAGAGAACCCTTTCAACAACTTCGTGCCGTCGCTGGGCGAGATCACCGCTGTGTCCGAACCGAGCGGACCGGGCGTGCGTGTGGATAGCAGCATCTACAGGGGCGGTCGTGTATCCATCTACTACGATCCTATGATAGCCAAGCTGATCGTCTGGGCGCCGAGCCGGGCGCACGCTATACTCAGGATGCGCCGCGCCCTTGAGGAGTACCGCGTGGTGGGCATACAGACCAACATTCCGTTCCACCTGCGCGTCATGCAATCCTTAGACTTCCAGCGCGGGCGCATGGACACCAACTTCGTTGAACGGTTCCTCAAAGACGGTGGCCGGATCGCCCACCAGGACGATGACGGCCTTGAGGACGTGTCGGCCATGGCGAGCGCGCTGGTCAGCGACAGGAAGCGGCTGGCCGGCAGCGCGGCACACAGTGTGTCTGGCGGCTCGGAGGCCGATGTGCAGGACGTAGGATGGGCCTGGCGCACGGCAGGCCGCCGAGCGGGACTGCGGTAATCGCGGGGCCGAATGCCTGTTATCGAGAACTTCTCAAGGCAGATGCGGCAAAGGGGCAAATCGTGGCGAGGTACTACGTACAACTTGGCGAGAGGGAGTTTGCCTTCGAGATCACACAGGCCGGCGGCAATACCCTGATCGCGCCTTTGGAGACGGAAGACAACACCGCGCCCTTCGAGGTGGACTTTGCGGCGGTACACTCCAACCCGCGCACGGGTGAGGGCCTTTATTCGCTGCTGGCCGACGGCAAGAGCTACCAGATGTACATCGAACCGCACGATGCCGCTTTCAGGGTGGTAATCTGGCGGCATCGCTACGAAGTGCGGGTGCTCACCGAGCGCGAATGGAGGCTGCAAAAGCTGGCCCCCAAGCAGTCGGCACACAGCGGCGTTGCGATCATATCCGCCCCCATGCCCGGCCTGGTCAAAGCGGTGCCCGCCCAAGAGGGCGCTGAAGTGGAAGCCGGAGCGCGCCTGGTGGTCCTGGAAGCGATGAAGATGGAGAACGAAATCACCGCGCCGCGCGCCGGCAAAGTAACCGCAGTACACGTAGCGCCGGGCAGTATCGTTGAAGCGGGCAAGCCGTTGGTGACGATAGAGTAAGCAACTCGGAGCGAACAATGACTGAAATGGAGCGCATGAACTGGGAGAAAGAGGTGCTTGAGCCTACGCTCAAACGCAAACCTGAGCGTAAGGCTGAGTTTGAGACCGCCTCCGGCATACCAGTTGAACGCTTGTACACCCCGCAAGACGACCCGGTACCCGATTACGACGCTGATCTCGGCTATCCGGGGCAGTTCCCCTATACGCGGGGTGTGCAGCCCACTATGTACAGGGGCAGACTGTGGACCATGCGCCAGTACGCCGGCTTCGGCACCGCTGAGGAGTCGAATCTTCGCTACAAGTATCTGCTCGAACAGGGGCAGACCGGCCTCTCCGTCGCCTTTGACCTGCCCACGCAGATGGGCTACGACAGCGACCACCCTCTGGCGGCGGGCGAGGTGGGCAAGGTGGGCGTCGCCATCTGTTCTTTGAGAGATATGGAGCTTATGTTGGCCGACCTGCCCCTCGGCAAGATCAGCACTTCGATGACCATCAATGCCACAGCCGCCATCCTGTTGGCCTTCTATGTGGCAACCGCTAGGAAGCGGGGCGTCGCCGACGAGCAACTTAGAGGCACGGTACAGAACGATGTGCTCAAGGAGTATATCGCCAGGGGGACCTACATCTACCCGGTCGAACCATCAATGCGTATCGCGGGGGACATCATCACCTACTGCGCCGACCGCTTGCCCCGCTGGAACCCCATCTCGATCAGCGGTTATCATATCCGGGAGGCCGGGTCCACCGCCGTCCAGGAGGTGGCGTTTACCCTTGCCAATGCCCTTGCCTACACAGAGGAGGTGCTGCGGCGCGGCATCAACATAGATAGCTTTGCGCCCAGGCTGGCCTTCTTCTTCAACGCCCACAGCGATTTCCTGGAGGAGATAGCCAAGTTCCGCGCAGCAAGGAGACTTTGGGCACGCATTATGCAAGAGCAGTTCGGGGCGCAGGACGAGCAAAGCATGGCTTTACGCTTCCACACCCAGACCGCAGGCTCTACGTTGACCGCCCAGCAGCCCGAAAACAACGTGGTCCGGGTGGCCCTACAGGCGCTCTCCGCCGTGTTCGGGGGCACGCAGTCGCTCCACACCAACGCTCTCGACGAGGCGCTTGCCTTGCCCACCGAACGCTCGGCACGCACTGCATTGCGTACCCAGCAGATCATCGCCTTTGAAACCGGCGTTCCCGACACGGTGGACCCTCTGGCCGGCTCCTACTATATAGAAAATCTCACCAATCAAATAGAGCAGGCCGCACGCGGTTACTTGCGCCGTATCGAGGAGATGGGGGGCACGTTGGCGGCGATTGAGGAGAGCTTCCAGCAGGGCGAGATACAGGAGGCGGCTTTCCAGTGGCAGCGCGAGGTGGACAGCGGAGAGCGGGTGATTGTGGGGGTGAACAGCTTCCAATCGGACGAGACGGAAGCCACGGAAATATACAAGACCGACCCCGCGCTTCAGGCCCGCCAAATCGAACGGCTCCAGCTATTGCGCGAGGAGCGCGACGGCGGGCAGGTCGAGGCGACGCTTGAAAGGCTGCGTAACGCCGCCGCACAGAGCGACAACTTGATGCCCTCGATAATCGAATGCGTGCAAAGCCTGGCGACCCTGGGGGAGATTAGCGACGCGCTGCGGGCGGTGTTCGGAACCTACAGAGAGAGCCAGGCTATTAGTTGAGCGAGGAGAACAGAATGATCGAACCACAATACAGCCGACAAAGAGGAGCCGCCACAGAGGGCCAGACGGAGTACGCCGAGGCTCCCAATCCGGGGGAGCTTGCCGTCTCGCCGCGATACGGAACGGGCGCGGACCCGCTCCCGGACCTCACCTCCGGCAACGGTCAGGTAGGGCTGGGCGCGTTGGTGGGCATCATGCGTAATCTCGAGTTCTCGGCGGGCGGGCGCGCTCACCGGGTGAGCATGGGTTCATATACAAAGGCATAGGCCGCTCGAAAGAGGCGCCTCAGAGGGACATCTCCCTCTCAAGGAGAAGGCGCGCTCTTTCTATGGAGATTTCTTCAAAGCGGATCCGCTGTCCCGGCATTAAGCTCGACAGCAGAGGCCAATCCGCACGCGCCGTCACCCCGAGCAGCGGGTAGCCCCCCGTTGTCTGGTGGTCGGCATTCAGCACGACAGGGCAGCCATCGGGAGGCAGTTGTACGGCGCCACGCACAACGCCGAAGGAGAGAAGCTCCGGCTGCCGGCAGGCTGCGTTCGGCCGGCCCACAGGCGCGAGTCTCGTACCCATCCTGTTGCTCTGCGTCGTGACGGTGAACTCCGATTGCACAAAGCCCCTGAACGCCGTCTCACCTGGGGACTGCTCCCCCTCGTACCGCATCACCCTCAGCGTTACGCTGTCGTCGCCACCCTTGAACACCACATTCCCGTCGCGCTTTCCTGCCGCCTCGCCGGGCGTGCGGAGAGCCGCCTGCGCCCTGAGCAGGTCTCCTGCACGCAAGGCACGGCCTTCGTGCCCGCCGAACGCCGCCGGCAGATAGGTGGAGCGCGAACCGAGCACTCTGGGCGCGGCGAACCCGCCAAGCACGGCGAGATACGCGCGTGCTCCACTCCAGTGGCCGGCTTGCCTGGTGAACTGTACGTCCGTCCCGGCCCGCACCAGCCACGATACGCCGACGGGAACCGGCCTGCCATCCACCGTGCAGCCCAGGTCGGCGCCGCCCAGGGCGATTGCCGTGGTGTTGCGCGCCCGCAGGCTTGGCCCTGACCAGGTTACTTCGAGAACCGCAGCGTCAGGAGGATTGCCCAGCAGCCGGTTCAGCCGAGCGGCGCACTTGGGGTCCATTGCGCCCCCCGCGCTCAATCCGAGGGCCGCGTATCCCGGCCTTCCTAGATCTTGCAGGGTGGTGAGCACCCCCGGCATAAGCACCTCAAAGGCCGGAGCGCCTTCCGGCGCAGGGTTGATCCCCAGAATCGTTTCGGGCGCAGGCTCCCACTGTGTGCTCCTGAACCTGACTTCATCCCCCGGCAGCAGCAGCGAGGGCGACTCTCGGCCCGCGTCCCACATCTGCACGGGCGTTCTGCCTATTATCCGCCACCCTCCAGGACTCGCCAGGGGGTAGACGCCGGTCTGCAAGCCGGCTATGCCTACCGAGCCGGCAGGTACACGCAAGCGGGGCGTGGCGAGTCGAGGCGCGGCAAGCCGCTCGGGAAGCCCGCCCAGGTACGCGAACCCCGGCATGAAGCCCAGGAAGTAGACATGGTACTTTGCCCCGGTGTGAAGCGTGATTACTTCCTCTTGCGTGAGATTGTGCTCCGCAGCCAACTCCGCGAGGTCGGGGCCGTGTTCACCACCGTAGCTGACCGGTAGCTCAATCTTCCTCTTGGTCGAGTCGGGTGCGCCGGCGCGCTGCTCCAACTCGGCCTCGATAGCCTCTCTAAGCTGCCTCTCCACAAGTTCGGAGCCGTCAAACCGGCACAGCAAGGCGGCATAGGCGGGTGTGAGGTCAATTACGCCATGTATATCCCTACCCCTCAGCCGAGCGGCCAACAGGTGTACCCTGCTGTTGGTTGCCGGGGACAATCCGTGCCCTAGCGTAACCAGTAGGGCTTGTTCGCCCATCGAGGCGATCTTGGGCAAGTCAGACTTCACGCTGCGAGACGGGGGGCATCAGCCTGAAACCGGCGGCTTCCAGAGCCTCTCTAGCGACCCCGGCAAAGACCGACGCGCTGGCAGTGTCACTGTGCAGGCAGATTGTGTCCACATGTCTCTCCAATCTTGAGCCATCAGACGCGACCACGTACCCATTAGCCAACTGAACAACCTGCCGCTTGACCTCCGCGGCATCGTGCAATACCGCATCAACGCTATTCCTGCTGCGTAGTTGGCCGTTTGGCTCATACCGCCTATCGGCAAAGCCCTCCTGGTAGGCAGGTTGGCTAAGGTTGCGGGCGACATCATAAGCGGTTGAGCCGGCGAGACATACTACAGGCAGCCAATGTGAGAAAGACCTAACAGCCTCGGCGACCGCTTGTGCCGTCGTTTCGTCGCGAGCGGTCAGATTGTACAGCGCTCCGTGCGGCTTCACATGGCTCAACTCGACCCCCTCCGCGCGCGCTATCGCCCACAGCGCACCCAGTTGGTACAACACGAACCGCTTTATCTCCTCCGGCTGGAACGGTAGTACTCTGCGCCCGAAGCCGGGCATATCCGGGTAGCCGGGGTGCGCGCCCACCGCAACGCCGTGCATCTTGGCGAGTTTCACGGTTGCGGCCATGACGTTGGGGTCCCCCGCGTGCCCCCCACATGCCACGTTCGCTGAGGTAACGTACGGCATAATCTCACGGTCGTTGCCCATCGGCCATACGCCGTAACTCTCGCCGACATCCGCGTTGAGGTCTATCCGCTTATCGGCCCCCATAACTTCCCTCCACGTCATCTCCACCAGGTCCGGTCAGCCTGTTTTTCCCCGCATCAACTGCCACAGTTCGCGCGGCGTCAGGTTGAGGCGGCGCACCGCCACGTCCACCGGGAACAGCAAGATCGCCGACAGGAGCAACCAGGGCCAGAGGGCCAGCCGTCCCGGCTGCGCGGCGATGTCATGGCTAAAGGCCAGGGCAGGCTGGGATATGTCGAGCGATTTGCCGCTGCCAAGCTGCGCCAGGTCGCCCAGCAGCAGGCCGGCCTTTTGCGCCGAGTCGTTCATCAGCCGGAACTCGCTCGGATACGGCACCACCAGACCTGTAGTCTCAAGCGCCACCAATCGTTCGCTGATGGGTTCCCTCTGTTCTACGCCGACGCTGTAGGCCCCCTGTCGCAACCCCTTGATCACGCCGTCGTATGCGCCGGGCGAGCGCTGCAAGATAGGCACGGTCGCCGTGATACCGTCGGTGCCCGTGAGCACGACGCTGGTTTGCAGGAAGTTGCGCGGCGCGCCCGTGCTCGTGGTCGAGTCGATCCTCACGCCTACGTCCTGGGTCTCCTGCCCGGAACTGCCCATCAAGGAAAGCGATACTTCGAGGCCGGGCGTCCCCCCGGCGGGCATGGTCCAGCCGACCATCTGCCCCACAAACCGGTTGAACTGCGGCCACGCCACCCAGTCGGCTGCCCACTGCCCCTTCGCATCGGAAGTCCAGGCTACGGCCCGCCCCAGGCCGTACTGCCACTGTGCCAGCACGGGGTCGCCGCGCGGCGACTTAAGCACGAGTTCAGCGTCGGGCTTGAGAGTGGAGGCGTTGTAGCCAAGTAGTTGCGGCAGGCGGTCGGGATCAATCCCCTTCAAGATGGGACCGGCGCGCGCCTGCACGGGGCTGAACGGCTGCTCAACGTAGTAGGCTCCGGTCAGCCTGATGGTCTCTCTCAGGAGGATGTCGGGCACGCTCTTCACATCTTTGGCTAAGTAGTACTGCCCGCCTCCCTTTGATGCAAGCTCCCGGAGCAAGTCGTCCGAGCCTGCGCCCACTCCCACAGCCGACAGCGTTATGTTGCGCGCCTGCATTGCGTTCAGCAAGGCACTAAAGTCCGCCTGCTGCGTCCAGCCGTCGCTCAACAGCACAATGTGCTTCAACTGAGCGCTGCTTGCCTGCAAGCTATCAATGGCCGCACCCAGCCCGGGGGCCATGTTGGTGTCCCCTTCTGCGGCTACCGGCTGCATCAACTCCTGCAAACGGCTCTCTCCGAGTTGCCCAATGGGCTGGAGCGCCGCCACCCAGTGCGGTTGGGTATCGTATGCCACCACACCCACCTGGTCCGAGGAGTTCATCAGGGAGGTGGCTTTGGAGATCGCCTGCTTGACGATCTCGATTTTGCTGTCACCAAACTCGGTTCGCATGCTGGGGTCGAACTTCTGGGACCCCCCGCAGTGGCAGCGCCCCATGCTGCCCGACTTGTCCACCACGAAGGTCATCGCGAGGCTGGCCCGCTCCTCGGAGGTACGCACGTCCATCGTCACCGGCATCACTTCTTCAAGAGGAGACCGCAAGTAGCCTCCGGCGCCGTAGCTCTGCGCCCCGCCCACCATTATCAAACCGTGCCCCAGATCGCGCACATAACTCTGGAGCACCCTCTGCCCCTCTACCCCTAGCTGTTCGGCGGACACGTTCGCCAGCACTACTGCGTCGTAAGTTGCCAGCTTCTGGGGATCGCTAGGCACGAAGTCCGGCTCCGCTATTTCGACCGCGACATCCCCTGCCTCAAGCGCGCTCTTGAGGGCGGCGGCATCTTCGGGCGCACCCGCCAGAATAAGCACCGAGGGGGGCTTCTTTACGTTTGTAAAGGAGAGCGCATCGTTGTTCTGAGCAAATCCGTCGTCCACCGAAGCGACGTGCGCTCGCAGCACATGGAAGCCCTGCGCCTGTGCTTTGATGCTGAAATTGGCTACCGTATCGCCTGCGGTGATCTGCAAATCCCGGCTGCCCACCGGCTGCTCGCCGTCGTACAGAGTGACGGTAACGGCTCGGTCCGAGGTGCTCTTGATGAGCACCCGCACAGGCATCTGCCGGCCCGCAGGCACGCTATTGGGGCTGACCACGCGGTCCACCGCCACCTCGTGCTCCGACTGCGCGCCCAACGGCACCACCGAAAGCTGTATACCAGCCAGACCGCCTGCTGCGATTTCCCTGGCATCGCCCACAGTTTGCGCCCCATCGCTCAAGAGCACGAGCCGTTTGGAACCGCTCTCCGGGAAGAGAGCCGCGCCCACCTGGATTGCCTGAGCGATGTTGGTGGCGACCTCCGGTGGGAGACTGCCGGAGGGGGTCCAGCCTGTGTCGGCCCCCAGCGCCCGATCCACCACTGCCCCGTCGCCGAACAACACCACGCCCGCACGGTCGTCCGCGCCCATGCCGGCAATCGCCTTGCGAACGTACTGAAGTGAGGCCTCGCGGCCCGCCCGCGAGACGCTCGCCGAGCGGTCAACCAGAAAAACCACGTTGAGAGGCCCACTCGTGGCGATCAGTTGCAGCCCCGCCAGCGCCAGGATAACAAACAAGAGGATTAAGCTGCGGATGATGGTGCCGGCGATGATGCGCGGGCGGTCCCTCCTGCGAGCGCGCGCCCCCAGCATGCCCGCGAAGGCCACAGGCACTATCGCCAAGAGAAGAATTAGAGCGCGAGGCTCGCTGATGCTGAAAGGTAGATTCAAAGCAGTCTCCTACACCTTCCCGGGTCGGCTCTGCCGGCGCACGCGCCACTCCAGCACAGCCCTCCGCAAGGCCACACGTTGCCCGTACAGCCATTCGAGCAGCAGCAAGACGAGCCCGGCGAGCGCCACAGCGGGCCACAGCTCTCGCTTGAACGGCGTCTCCTGGTCGCGTTGAGGCGCGGCACCGCTTTGCATACCCCTCGGCAAGCCCGGCGATGGGTTGGGCTGCAAGGCAGCCTCGTCCCGTAAGAGCAAGTTAGCGACGAAAGCCTCTTGTGCCGCTATGTCGTCACCCGCGTACTGTGTGACATAGTACACCCCCGTCTGCGAGGTCTCGGCAAAAGCCACCCTTCGCCGCTCGGCAGACAGAGGGTACGCCCACTCTTTGCCCGCCGGGTCCTCTACCAGCACCCTGTTGACGCTCTTGTCAACCGGCTCGATGCCCACAACCGCCCCCGGCTTTATCTCCGCCGGCACACCCCCGCCAGGATCGGGCAGCAGGTATGCTACCAGGTTACGCACGAGCAGTGGAAAGGCCGTCTGCACCGGCAGGTCGGACTCGTGCAGGTCGAAGGCAACGACGCCGGCTTTGCGCCCAGCGTTGTCGCCTACGATGACAAGCGGTCCCTTGTCGCTGTCGAGCACGGTGTGCGCCCACGCAGGCACGGCCACCCGCGAGGCCGCCGCTACGTGCAGACCCGAAAGGTCAACGAAGCGGAGCAGCGGGTCACGCCCCTCACCGCCCTGAGAAGCAGCCCCTTCCAGTGGCGACAACTGCGGCACGGGGTCGCTCACTTTACCC
>JBBSIX010000057.1:0-14152 GCA_038231875.1 Chloroflexia bacterium
CCAGGCTTTGCGGGAGGAATGTACTTTCTGATACACTCCCATTGACGGTCGGTCAGGTCAGTAGGGTATGTTTGGTTGTTCATACCCCAAGTGTACCCTCTCTCCTACCCGACCGTCACCCCTTTTCAGACAGTCTCTAAGGTCAAGGCGTAGGGAATTGGGTTCCTACACCCCTGTACGGAGGGCCGTTTATGGCACGGATGGGCAGCACCGATATAGAGGGCCGGCGGGACGAGCCTCACCTGTCGCCTTTTGAGCGGATAAAGCAGGAGAGCGACCTCGGCATAGAGTACTGGTCGGCTCGCGATCTGGCCGAGGTGCTCGGCTACAAGACCAACTACCGCAACTTCAAGAACGCCATCCAGAAGGCGATACTGGCCTGCGAAAACAGCGCGCAGGAGGTGGGCGATCATTTTGCGGAGTCGCGCAAGTTGATCACAGCGGGCAAAGGCGCGCAGCGCGAGATCGAGGACGTGCATCTGTCGCGCTACGCCTGCTATCTGGTGGTGCAAAACGCCGACCCCTCCAAGCCGTTGGTGGCGTTGGGCCAGACCTACTTTGCCGTGCAGACCCGCCGGCAGGAGGAGGCCGACGAACTGGCCGGCCTGACTGAGGAGCAAAAGCGTCTATATCTGCGCGGGCAGCTTTCCACCCACAACCGCCAACTGGCCGCCGCCGCAAATCTGGCGGGTGTCGTGCAGCCTCTAGACTTCGCCATCTTCCAGGATCACGGCTACATGGGCCTGTACGGCGGCCTCAAGAGCCGCGATATACACCGGCGCAAGGGGCTTAAGTCGTCGCAGCAGATACTGGACTACATGGGCAGCACCGAGCTTGCGGCCAACCTTTTCCGCGCTACCCAGACCGAGGAGAAGCTGCGCCGCGAGAATATCCAGGGCAAAGCGAAGGCCAATCAGACCCACTATGAGGTGGGCCGCAAGGTCAGGCAGACGATCCACGAGCTTGGGGGCACCTCGCCGGAGGAGTTGCCCTCCCCGCCGGACAGTATCAAGCAGTTACAGCGCAAGGAGCAAAAGCGCCTGGAGCGCGGCCCCCAGCTGCCCCT
This sequence comes from Chloroflexia bacterium, assembly GCA_038231875.1. Taxonomy (GTDB): domain Bacteria; phylum Chloroflexota; class Chloroflexia; order QHBQ01; family JADMIH01; genus JADMIH01. Next base: position 1,067 of record JBBSIX010000057.1, read on the forward strand.
TCTGCCGGAGGCCGCCGAAGAAGGTTAGCGGCACTTCCCACCCTTCACCAACTCTCCCAGACGCCTATAGAGCGGTGGCTGAGGGCGCGGGGGCTGGGGTGGTACAACGGCACCAGAGTGCGCCCCCTCCGTGCGCGGGCACAACCGGCAGGCTTGCGCCCGTTCGACGAGCCGACCGTACTCTTCGGTCCGGCCCTTTCGCCTGCGGCTATAATTGCCGTCGCCTCGTAAGCGTTCAGATTTGGGGTGGAACAAATCAGCACCACGGCACATCAAGACCCACCGCCCCCGCTACGCTCATGCCCCTCCCGCACGCGGGAGGGGCGCCATATAAAGGGGAAGCCTGGGGGACACCCCGCCCCCCGCTTCGCTCATGCCCCGGCAGGAGGCTTCGCCCCTGCACCCCTAATCTGAGCACTTACGTCGCCTGTTTGATGGTTTTCGATCATTCTCTCTCTTACCCTGGCCGCTACCCTGTTTGCCGGCGTATGCCGGCATCTACGATAAGCTTGGTTTTCGTCGGACGCAATTTTGAAGTAGGCTGCACGAATTTGCTTACACGCCCACCTTGCGCCGCTTTTTGCTATAATTAGGAAACGTACCGTATTTCGTTCTAAGCACGACCTATAGAAGAAGGCGAAACACCTATGGCTGATACTTTTCTTTGGTGGTTGACGATAGAGTTGCTGGGCCTGGCGGCGCTGCCTATAGCGGCGTTGCTGCTGAGGGCTTTGCCCGACCGGGGGTACACGGCGGCCAAGCCGCTGGGGTTGCTCCTGGTGGGCTGGCTGGCCTACACCATCTCGATGCTCAAGCTGGCGCCGTTCGGAAGGGGCTTGCTCTTTGTGTGCCTGCTCTTGGTGGCGGCTTTCTCGGTGTTCCTCCTGCTGCGGGGCAACCGGGTGATGCTGCGCGACATGCGGAGGTGGGCATCCGCCCCCTCTTTTCTGCGGCACATCTTGGTCGCCGAACTGCTGTTCGCGATCCTGTTCGCGGTGTGGGCCTACTTCCGAGCCTTTTACCCGAACATTGTGGACCAGGAAAAGTTCATGGACTTCGGCATCCTCAACTCCATTCTTAAGAGCGGCACTATGCCGCCCCAGGATATGTGGTTCGCCGGGCAGCCGCTCAACTACTACTATTTCGGCTATCTCCTCATGGCCGCCGTCACCAGCCTGAGCGGGGTTGCGCCCGCCGTGAGCTTCAACCTCGCCAACTCTGCCTTGTTCGGCCTGACGGCGCTGCTGGCATACGGAACGGTGTATAACCTCGCCGCCGGTACGCTTGCGCGCCGAGCGATCCGAGCCGCCGTTGCCCTTTCGCCTTTCCCTGATCCTATGCCTGCGCCGGCCCCCGCCCCCACGCGCGGCAGACGCAGGGTGCCGGTGCGCCAGGCGCAGAGCAGCCTTGCATACGCCGCCGGAGCCGGCCGGTATGCTTCTGTGGTGGACGAAAATATAGAGGCCTCTGCCCCCAGCGTACCCCAGCGTAGGGGCGGGGCCGGTCGAGCGCGCGAACTGCCCGCGCAGGAGTTTGAGGAAGAGGGTGGGGACGAACCGGCCCGCCGGGTTCCCTTCTTCCTATCGCCCAGCCTGTACGGTGTGCTTGCCGCCCTTATGCTCGTGGCGATGGGCAACCTGACCACCTCCTTCGCTGCTCACACCGGCAACACCCAGGAGGGCAACGGCTGGCGGTTCTGCTTCTCCTGCCCGGAGGGGGCGCGGAGCAATTGGTTCGCCCCTTCGCGTATTATTCTCGACTACCGCACCACCCAGGCTCCCGACGGCAGCTTGCAGAAAACGCCGGTGGGCTTCGAGACGATCAACGAGTTCCCCGCTTTCTCGTTCGTGCTGGCCGACTTGCACCCGCACGTCATGGCCTTGCCTCTGACGCTGCTGGCGGTGCTTGCGGCCTACGCCCTGGCCCGCCGCAAAGCCTCTAGGTCGAACGGCTGGGGCGACGGCATCCCGCGCAACCTGTCGGGGTGGACGGCCCTCGTGCTCACCGCCTTGATCGCAGGCTCCCTCTATCCGGCCAACACCTGGGACTACCCCACATACCTGCTGGTCATCCTGATCGGCATGGGGCTGCCCTACCTGACGGCGGGGCGGCGTCGTGGCGGGCTGCGCCGGCTGCGGCCCTACCTTGTGCAGGCCGCACTGCTGGTCATCCTCAGCCTTGCCTTGTTCTTGCCCTTCCACCTGACGTTCAAGTCGTTCGCCGGTGGGCAGGCCACGTCTCTGCCCGACAATATCGCCGGCATCCCTGTGGTGGGCACGCTCCTGGAGAAGTTGAGCGGGCTGTTCCTGCTGAACACTGCCGACAAGACCATCCTGGGCTTCCTGGTGATCTTCGGTATCTTCCTCTTTGCGCTGCTCGGCTGGTTGGGCTTCGAGTTCATAGCTTACCTGCGGAAGCAAGCCCGCTCCACCCAGGAGGGCGCGACCAACCGGACCCTCATTGTGGCCGGCGCTTTCCTGACGGCGACGCTCCTGTTGGCTTTGCTGCTGAAGTTCCCCCTGTTCGGCTTCCTCCTGCCGCTCATAACGGTAGCCGTATACCTGATCTGGCAAGAGCCGCGCCGCACCGAGCGCAATATGGCGCTGGCTTTGTTCGCCGTTGCCGCCACTATCGGCCTGGCGGTGGAGATATTTTACCTGCACGATAACTTCGGCAACCGGATGAACACCCTGTTTAAGTTCTACTATCAGATGTGGGTTTTGTGGTCGCTGGCGGCGGCCTACGGCCTCTGGCGTACCCTCAACGTCGCTTTTGGTGCGAGGCAGACTGTCGGCGGAGACATGCCCAGCCGTGTAGCACGAGGCACGCGAGCCGGCATGCGTGGCGTAAGCGCCGGCGGGCCCTCGACAGGCGTGAAGGCGGCGGCGGGGCTGTGGGCTGTGCTGTTCCTGCTGCTGACGGCCTCGGCCCTGCCCTACTCGTGGTTCGCTCAACAGGCGCGCAACTCGGTTGGGCGCACCGCCCAGGTGGGCCTGGACGGTACGGCTTTCTTGAAAAACGACGCTCCGGGCGACTACGATGCCGTCAAGTGGCTCAACAGCAACGCAACAGGTTCGGACGTGCTGTTGGAGTGCTGCCGCAACGAGTACGACTGGCCGGGGCGCATCTCGGCTTTCACAGGCATTCCTACCCTGATCTCATGGGATACCTCCCACGAACTGCTGTGGCGTGCCGGGCAGCCCGCGCTGTCGGCTGAAGTGGGCAAGCGTAGGCAGGTGGTGGACGCCATCTACCAGGGCAAAGACCCCGACAGTCCCTCCCAGCCTATGACGCAGCAAAGGCTGCTGGACACCCTGGAAAAGTACAGTGTGGACTATGTGGTGGTGGGCGCTGTGGAGCGCGGCCTACTCAGGTCGAGAAACTCGGGCGAGCCGTTCGATGCGGGCGAGCAGATCACCCCTTACGCCGAGGGCGTGATGCGGGCTGCACTGCCGGTGGCGTTCCAGTCGGGCACCACCACCGTCTACACCACCGCCGGGGCGAAGGTGGACCCTAACGCCGTCCTGCCCACACCGGGCGGAACCCCAGGCGCGCAAGCCGACCCCAATGTGCCGCCCGCCGGGCTGTTCGAGCAGGGGGCCGCCGGCATCAACAGAGGTCAATTTAATTTGCCTCGCGGCATCGCCCGCGATGGGGAGGGCAACTTCTTCGTAACGGACGCAGAGAACAAGCGGGTGCAGAAGTTCGACCCGTCGGGCAAGTGGCTCCTATCGTTCGGCAGCAAAGGCAACGAGGACGGCCAGTTTGCCGCCATCAGCGAAGACTCGACCGGCACCGGGCCGGGGGGTATCGCGGTGGACAAGGAGGGCAATATCTATGTGGCCGACACCTGGAACCACCGCATCCAGAAGTTCGACCGCGACGGCAGGTTCGTCACCAAGTGGGGTTCGTTCCTGAGCCTGGCCGACCCCAACGCCCCCAACGAGCAAGACAAGAATAGCCGCTTCTACGGCCCGCGTGGGGTGGCGGTTGGTCCCGACGGCAACGTTTATGTGACCGACACCGGCAACAAGCGGGTGCTCATCTTCGATCCGAGCGGCAAGCCCCTGCGGGAGATAAGCAGCGGCCTCACCCCTCAGAAGCTGACCGACAAGTACCCATTCAACCAACCGGGCGAACTGAACGAGCCTGTCGGCATCGCGGTGGACGGGGCGGGCAACGTGTACGTGGCCGACACCAACAACGGGCGCATCCAGAAGTTCGACAGCGCAGGCAAGCCCTCGGCTCAGTGGCCCGTGCCGGCCGGCAGTTGGGCACCCGGGCCGTATCTGGAACCGTTCCTGGCCCTTGACGGTCAGGGCAACCTGTACGCTACCGCGCCCACCACCAAGACCGTGCTCAAGTTCAGCCCCACAGGAGAGTTACTCGGCCAAAAAAATAGCTCAGGCTCCTATACACTGAGGCTGCCTACGGGTATTACGGTAGATAAAGAGGGCAAGGTGTACGTGGTGGATACCGAGGCGAACACGGTTGTGGATCTGGGAACTATCCCGTAGTGTGCAGGGGCGCTGCGAACCGGCGCTAGCGACTTTGCAGATTTTGCAGTTCCTCCTCGGCCAGTTTCTTCGCGGCGGGGTCCCGGCTCAGGGCGAGCGCCTGTTTGTAGTCTGCCTCGGCCCCCGTGCGGTCGCCCTGAGCTTTGTAAGCCGCCGCTCGTTTCAGGTAGGCTTCGGCGTACAGGGGCTGTGTGTTGATGGCCTGCGTGTAACGGTTTACGGCGGCGCTGTACTTACCCGCTGCGTAAAGTTGATCGCCTTCCAGCGTATAACTCTCGGTAAGCACGGTGGCTACGTCGCGTGAGGAGGGGGCGTTCACCAGGTAGTAGACGGAGGTGAGGCCCCCGCACAGCAGGGCAAGCACAACCGTCACAAGCAGCGACCGCCAGCCCATGTTCGTGGGAGCCGAGCGCACCTGCGTGAGCATCATCTGCGAGTAAACTATCTGCTCGCCCACCGGCGCTATAGGAGTGCCGGGTTCCGGCTGCTCTATGTATCCTCCACCCCTCATGTTGTGCCTCCCCAGCCCCGGCACGTTGTGCCGAAGCGTACCTGCCTTCTCTACGCTTAACACAACAAAATCGGTTCAAAGGGTCACTTTGGAGAAAAGGTTGTTGGAGGAGAGCCGCAAGCCTCGTCCCTTGCCCTCTACAGAGTCTGCGCTAGCCCCCCTGTGCGTAGATACAGCGCCCAGTAGCCCTGCCAGGCTGTAAAGCCCTCCGCAATATCCTGAAGGTCCTTCTCGGCTATCTGAGAGCCGTATACGCGCCTTGCGGCCTCGATGAGGTTCTTTTCTATCTCAATATGCTCCATTCTACCCAGCCCACGCACCAGCACGAAGTTGGCCGACCACTCGCCTATGCCCTTGATGTCTCGCAGCCACGAATGGACCTCGTTGTAATCGCCGGTACGAAGCCACTCCTCCTCCACGCTACTGAAGGCGTAGGCTGCGGCAGCCAAGTAGCCGGCTTTACGACTGTGGTTTATAGTGGCGGCTATCTCGCCCTCGCCGGCCTTGTTTAGCTGCCTTGCCGATGGGAAAGCCCAGTAGCCGTCCCCGTCCAGTTGCAGTTTGCTGCCAAACCGCTCTACAAGGCATCGTTTCAAGCTCCTGGCGGCGGGTTCAGCCATGCGTTGCGTTAGCACAGCCCAGCAAGCGTTCTCGAACGGTGTCGCAAACTTTACTTGATGGAAGCCGTACAACTGCTGTACGACCTCCCTGAACGGCGGATCTTGCTCGGCCATTTCGTAGAAGGGGAGCAGGTCGTTGTCCAGGCTCAAATAGAACCGGATGCGATCCAACGCCGCGTTCTCCAGCATCTTATCTGCCGGGCACTCCGTGTACATGATGTAGTCCAGGGTTGGTTGCCGGACGGCTTCTGCTTCCGTCACCTTGAAGAGAATCGGTTGTTCCGCAGCCATTATCGCCTTAATGAGGGCGCGTTTCTGCGTATTTTGCTCGCCGGCGACAGGGGTGAACGATTCGATGAAGTCGAGCGATTGGGTAAAACTGAATGGTGGCTTAGGGTCCAGGTGTCCCGACAGTGAATGCAGTTGCAAGGTCTTGTCCTCCCATGTGGAGTGCAGAGAGCCGCGAAGCCGGAGTTGAGGACCTCTGAGGAGTGTCCTCAACTCTCAACTCCCTCTAGGCTGGTTGCAGCAAGTACAGCGTGTTGCCCGCAGGGTCTTTTATCGAGAAGGCGCGGCCAAACGGCTGGTCTGCCGGTGGGCCGGCGATCTCTACGCCTCGTGAAGCCAGCTCCCTGTGCGCCTCGTCGGCGTTGTCTACGTACCACCACAACTCGTACAACTCGGTCTCAGTAGGCTGGGGTGTTGTTTGCGCTTTGCCGATGGCGAACACGGCTCCGCCTCCCTGTTGGGAGAACTGCACAAACTCCGGCTGCCGGGCGTCTATTCCAAGTCCCAGCTTATCGGTGTAGAACGCTGTTGCCTCCTCCACGTCCGGTACGTGCAGCATGACGAAGTTCAGTCTCTTTAGCATTTTCGGCTCCTTTCTCTACTAACGTATTGCCTTTTTGTCTCTTGCTCTTTCGAGGCTCAAGCATAGTATGGCATGGGCTTGTGACAACCCTATGTCAGTAGCGATTCGCCGTTTTCTCTATCTTCACCATCTTCGCCGGCTTGATGTCTCCTGAGCACCAGTTCGGCCTCCTCCGCGAGCATACAGCGCAGTGATGCGGGTTCCAGCACGCGCACATGCCTGCCCCAGCCCAGCAGCCAGCCAAGTACCTCGCGCTCGTGCCGCACAGCCAGAGTGACGAGCAGCCCTCCGGGGGTTTGCTCCTCAGCCACTGTGTAGAAGGAAGGCGTTTCCCGCACCCAACGCATAGCCTCCCCAGTGAACAATGCACGCACCATCATCGTTCTGTCGACTGTATTCTTGGGGTCTTGAGCCGGCTTGAAGTCCTGGGGGCGGGTGAATGGTTCTTCGAGGATCGCCAACCCTTCTATACGATCGAGTCGGAAGTTGCGGATATCCTGGCGACGCCGGCAATAAGCTACCATGTACCAGCTACCGGCGACGTGTACCAGAGCATAGGGGTCGGCCTTGCGAGCCTCGCTTACCCCAACTTCAGATCGAGGCTTATCTGAGCGGAAGCGAGCATAATAACCGAAGCTTACTGTGTGCCGCTCGATAATAGCTCGGCGCACCTTCTGAAGAGTGGCCTCCGTGCCGGGCTTGACGGCTTTGGCATCAATAAAATGAATGGCGGCTTGGAGATAAGCCACTTCGTCGCGCAATCTCTCCGACAGCACGCCCGCGATCTTGCGACCCGCCGATGCCGCCGCCGACCTGTACTGTGAATCGAAGCTGTTGGACATCACCCGGCTGCCCAGGAGCAGCATAACGGCTTCCTCGCTGCTGAAGCTCAAGGGGGGCAGAAAGTAGCCCTCTACCAGCAAGTAACCCTGCCCCGGAGCCGAGGCGATAGGCACTCCCGCCTGACACAGCGCCTCTATATCGCGGTAGATAGTGCGTTTGCTCACTTCAAAGGTGGCGGCCAAGTCCACAGCGCGTTGCTTTCCCTTGCCTTGTAGCTCCAGCACGATAGCCAGCAGACGGTCGGTGCGGTTCATACTGTTTATCCATCCCATGTGCAAACTGAGAGTTAGGGAGTAACTTCTAACTCCTTGTTCGAACATAACTTCCCAGCGCCCATATCCCCTCGGCCACAATCGCAAGCAGGCGGGTGAGCGCGGCTACCGCTACACCCAGGGGCAAGGGAATCCCCAAAAGTGTGCCGAGCAGATAGACCAGCACCCCCTCTCGGATGACCAGACCTTGAGGCACAAGCAACCCCAGAGAACCCCCCAGCACGCTTGCGGCGAACAGCCCTACAGTGGCGGGAGCCAGGGTCAGGTATTGGCTGCCCCCCAAGCCGACAAGCATGAAAAAAGCCGTCAGGCCGTACATCAGCCAGTTGACGAAGCAACCCGCCAGCGCCCGCGCCGTGTCTGTCGTCCCCAGCCTTGCCTCCGGCGGCTCCTGCTTGAACCTCCTCAGCACGCGGCCCGACACTCTTTCCAGGGGTCGGGGGCTGTAAAGCAGAGCCACCGCTGCACCCACGGCCGCCAGGAGCAGATAAGGGGCGTAGCCGCTCAGGGCGGGCACAGCGGCAATGCCCAGCAGCGCCGTCACCAGTGCGCTTCCGGTGAGCAGCACCGTTTCTAGGGCAGTGGCGGCGGTGGTTATGCCCTTGGGCACACCTTCGCGCTCGGCTAGATGGGCGCGCCCCAGCACGAACCACCACTGTCCGGGCAGATAGCGCGCCATGCCGGAAAGAAAGTAGAGGCGCACCGCCCGCCACCAATCTAATTTGTACCCCCAGCCTCGGACGACCAGCCACCAGGGGTAGGTCAGTGTAGCTCCACGCGCCCCGGCTATCAGTGCCGCCGCCGCTATGTAGCCCGGCGATGCCCGCCAGTTATAGCTCTGTAATTGCCCGAACTGCGAAGCCAATGCCGCCAGGAATGCCGCTATTACCAGAGCGCTTACTACTACCCTGAGCAGCCTCAAAGCGCGTGGGGTGCGTAGCAGTTCGGGCACAACGAAGGTGGGTAGGCCGGGCATCCAAGTAGGTGTTAGGGCGCACCCTAACGCTTGCGCCGCCGTCTTTTTGCGACCGTTTCATTGAGCGTAAGGAGCAGCCGCAACCCTTTCCCAAACAGCCCCCTTTGGAGCAGCCGCTCCCAATCGCGCAGGGCTTTCTGCATACCCCTGGCCCAGATCTCAAGCTCTTGAGTATGGCTGTCCTTGCGAGCGATCAGACCGTCCATCCTGGCTACCTCGGCGCTCAACTGTGCGACCTGCTCGTTCGCCTGCTCAAGCTCCTTGCGCGCTTCCTCCAGCCGGTCGCGCGGTGCAAGCCACTGTACGAGACGTTGCATCGCCTCAGCCGGCACGTTCCGAACCGGCTGAGGCGGGTTCTGTGCATCGGGAGCAACTGCCGAGGCGACATGCTGTGAGCTATCTTTGCGGCCCAACAGGGTGACGTATTCGGCCCCTTCCGGGAAGGCTTTGTGCAGGGCCTTGTAAATGCGGTCCACTATGGAGGCGCTGTAGTGATAGGCGCGCGGGTCAAGGTCCTGTGATAGGTAGTAGTTGAAACCGAAGCTGTCGAGCGAGATGAACCGGCTGCTGAAGCTCTCTATTGCGAAGTTGTCGAGCAGGGCATCCAAAACATCCTCACTGCCGGCCCCTTCCAGGCTCGAATGGCCGGCTTGCGGCAGCCCCGCAAGCGCCTCGGCGGGCAGGGTGCGTACTTGAGGGTAGACCTCGGTGCGCGCCCAGTTTTGCAACTCTCCGGCTATCGCCGTCAGCGCCGGATTGACGTAGACATGTTCGTCCACAGCGATAGCCCCGCCCTCGCGCAACCAGTCGCGCATGATGCGGGTGTTCTCCTTTAGTTGCGGCACGTGGTGGATAGCGTGGAGTGCGAAGATGGCGTCAAACGTCTCAGGCTTGAACGCCAGGAAGCCCACTGCTGCCCCCAGGTACTCTATGTATACTCCCTGGGCGATGGCATAGCGCTTGGCTTTTCGCATGTTGCCCACGCTGGGATCGAAGGCCGCTACTTTATGCCCGCGCCTGGCGAGGAAAAGGCTGCTCCACCCCGTCCCGCAACCCACGTCCAACACCCACTCGGCCTCACGAACAAGCGGGTGGTCGGCCAGGATCGAGTGAGTGCCGCCCCTGTCTATCCTTTGCAGAGACGAAGGGTCCAGCACCTCTATCCCTTCAGTGATGAGGGGAGCCATCGGCACCTTCAGGTCGAAGAAGCCCATGTAACCCTTGTCCCACATAAAGCCGTACCAACGGCTCCAAAACTCGGCTTCCTCCTGCAACTCCTCTGGGAACAGCTGCTCAAATGACGGCACGAACTCAGAGATGGGATAGCTGCGCCCGCACTGTAAGCATGTGAGGCTGCCCTCCTCTACTTCCTCTATCTGCCCGCTCTTGTAGTTTATCGGGCGCACGCGCTCGGTCAGAAGGGTTAGGGAGTTCTTGGGCTTTGCCCAATTCAGGCCGCTACAGTCCGGCGCAGGACAACTTAACTTCTCTGCAAACTCCGCTCTCATCCGGCTCCTCTGAAAATAGGGGTGCAAGGGACCGCCAAACCCCGTCCTCACGTCTCCATCACCCATGAAGGCATAGGGTCATGAGGTCAGGATGTCATGGATATTCCGACCTTAATAAGACCCGTCGCCGGAAAGCACCGCATGCGGAGTACGCAGCAATATCCCGGCATCTTCGCGTATAGAGGCGCGGCTTATATAACACAGTTCTATGCGTACTCGCTCGTCCAGGGGTAGGTTGGCGCGTCCGCTAACTTGCATCGGACCTGTGATGCCGGGAATAGCCTCCAAGCGACGACGCTGCCAGGGCGAGTACATGCCCACCACGCGAAGTTCCTCCGGGCGTGGACCAACCAGGCTCATCTCGCCCTTCAACACGTTGAGCAGCTGCGGCAGTTCGTCGAGACTCCACCGCCTGAGGAAGCGGCCCACTCCTGTTACCCTAGGGTCGTTCTTGAACTTGAGCACAGGCTCTTCCAACCGCCTATCGTGTACCAGGTCGTCTCGTAGCTCCTCAGCATTATCCACCATTGTGCGGAATTTGTACATGCGAAAGGGCACGCCATAGCGCCCCGCTCTCCACTGAATAAAGAAGGCGGGTCCTCGGCTGTCGGCTTTGATGGCGACTGCTACGGCTACCATGACGGGAATACTCAGCAGCAAGCCCAGAGACGAGGCCACTATGTCGAAAGTTCTTTTGCAAGCCATATAGCTGAAAGGGTAATTCACTGGGATGAGTTTACTTGTTGATCTTTCTGCCTCTACCACGCGTGCGTCGCTCGAAGGGAGGAGTTGTATGCTCCGGCTCCTGCGGTGCAACTTCTGTACCCCGTGTACTCCGCATCCCTTCCAGGGTGTCCACATCTAACATAACCTCATTGGGGCGTCCCAGAAAATAGAGCAACACTTTCACACGGGCGCTTGGGGGCATCGGCCCCAGGAACACAGCCTCCAAACCTTTCAACGGCCCTTCCGTCAGCACAACGCGATCTCCTTGCCGCAAATTGTGCCCCGGTATCGCTGCATGAGCGTTGAGCAGGGCAATTTGCTCCCGTATCGCCTCGACCACCGCGTCGGGCACTGTCTGAGGCCCGCCGCCGAAGTCCAGCAGCCTCAGCACATTGGGTGTAGAGTTGATACGGCTGGTCCCTACATGCGCCAGGTCGGCCCTCAAGAACAGGTAGCCGGGGAAAAAAGTCTCTATCTTCGTTTTACCGCGCACCCGCTTTTGTATCTCCGGTACATAAGCGGCTACGCTCAGGTACTGCTCAAGAGCAGTGGCGGCTTGCTGCTCCCTTTGCGGTTTGCAGTGTACTACGTACCAGCGCAAAGGCCGGTCAAACTCAACATTCTCTACCGGTTCAACCACCCGGAAATGTCCCCTTATGGGCGAGGGGCAACCGGCTACGAGACCTTCGTGGCCGCCCGCCGGTTGCCCCTCGTTCAACTAAGGCTGCTGTATCGTCAGCGCCAGCATCTTGGACAGCTGGGCGCGAGTGGCACTATTGGCCGGCCCGAAGGTTCCGTTTGAGTAGCCTGATACAACCCCGTGAGCAACTGCCGTCTCAACATGCTGGTAGAACGGAGAGCCTACAAGCACGTCCGGGAAAGTAGGATTTTCGGGGTTGAGCAGGGGCCACCCTTTGGCGAGCACCAGTATCTTGGCGATCTGCCCTCGACTTACGTTGTTGGCCGGCCGGAAGTAGGGCTTGTTCTGCGGCGCAATACAAGGCTCATCAGGCGGTGTGCCGCAGGCATAACCGCCAAGAGCGCCATGGCTGAACGCCGTTTCTATAAAGGTGTAGAAGGGGCTGTCGGCAGGCACATCCTGGAAGTGAGGGTCGGCAGGGTTGAGGGGCGACCAGCCCATACCGAGCACCGTCATCTTGCTGAACTGCCCTCGCGTGGCTGTGTTGCCGGGGCGGAAGTAGGGACTGTTCAAGGCGTCGCAAGGCTCGCCGGCCGCACCGCAAGGATAGCCGCCTACGATGCTGCGGGAGGCCAGGTATTCTATGTAGCTGTAGGCCCAGAAGTCAAGAGGCACATCGGTGAAGCGGCTGGTCTGCCACTCCACGTAGATAGGATCGAGGCCGACATTTACCAGTTTCGTGCCGCCGGTCCCCTGGCGCAATTCTACCGGTTGGCCGTACAGGTCTACCGCCCTGACGATGGCTGCTGCTTGAGCAGCGGGTATCTCAAGAACGGCTGTAGAGGCTTCATTGTTCCAGATGACCGACGCCGACCTGAAGCGGTAGCCTTCCAGCAACCCTGTTACTCCATCGTTCGGTCCAAGCCTGTATTGGTAGGGGCTGGAGCCTACTTCCCGAGCGAACACTTGCATAGCAGTATAAGACAGCTTGGGGCTGTTGTTTGTTCGCAGCAGCCCGTCGCTGGCAAAGACCTCTTGCCCAGGGTTGGGGTTCGGGGTATCTTTATTGAGATACCAGACCATCGAGGTTATGCCGGCTGCGGCCCCGTGTGTATACATCTGTGCAAGATAGCGGGCCTGTATCTGCTCGCTGCTGCCGAACGCAGGATCGCTGGGCAAGCCCGACTCTGTGGTTACGAGCGCCAGGTTTGGAGAGCCATGCTGCTGCAACACGGTGCGTAACTCCGTGGCCTTGACGCCAAGATTGGTCCAGCCGTGACCGTTGTTGGTGTAATAGTGGAAAGCCACAGCGTCTATATACTGACCGCCGCCGCTGTCCAGCACGCCCGGCAAAAAGTCGGGGTTGAAAGGCCCGCCCTGGTTGAACCAATTGTCGTAAGCCATACCACCGAGCATCACCACAGATAGTGGGTCCGCAGACTTGACGGCCGGATAAACGGCAGCCAGCATTTGCGCGTACTGGGCGGGGTGGCAACCCCAGTTCCTGTTGTTGGCCGGGCAGCCTGCTTGCGGAATGGAGCCACCCGTAGAGTCGGGTTCGTTCCACATCTCCCAGTAGTGGACGTTGTAGGGTGCATGCCC
>JBBSIX010000058.1:0-14131 GCA_038231875.1 Chloroflexia bacterium
GCAGTTCCTGACGGTAGACCCTCTCACGAGGGATACTGAGTACACCTACGCTACTGAGTCGGCCTACAAAACAGCGCGTTGTGTCCTTCTCCCAACTTGATGCTTGTGGTATAATAGTATTGATATAAACCATTTCCTCACAGTGAGCGTATTAAACAAGATGCAGACACCAGATAGAAGAATCAAAGAGCTTTTCGCCGCCGGCACCAGCATGGACTGTGATTGTCTGTGGCCGGTCGCGCATGCCCTTCGCGCAGCCGGCTCTCCCTGTGGTCCGCCCCTCGCCGGGAGCGAAACCGGGCAGCAATGACGCTGCTTGTGTCCTACGGTGTGAGGTCGGCCTGTTGGCCGGCTTTTTTGCTTAAGTGTGAGTGGGCAGAACATTTATCCCCGCGATACCCCAGTTGACGAAACAGCTTATGAAAAACTTTGGAGAACATATGGAACTTCTCAACAGAACAGTACCTATAGCAACCGCAGCCTCCACAAAGGGCGACATCCTCAAGCAGATCGGCAACACTCCCCTCCTGCGCCTGGCCCGCCTCGAAAGGCATTATGACCTCGCCCCCGCTGTCGAACTGTGGGCCAAAGCCGAGTGGTTCAACCCCGGTGGCTCGGTGAAAGACCGGGCGGCTCTCTGGATGATTCGCGACGGCGAGCGCCGGGGCTTGCTGGCGCCGGGCAAGACGATCCTCGATGCCAGTTCCGGCAACACAGGCATCGCCTATGCCATGATCGGGGCGGCGCTCGGCTACGGGGTGGAGATATGCCTTCCCATGTCGGCAGGCCCGGAGCGCAAGCAACTGCTCAAGCTGTACGGCGCAGAGATAGTATCCACACCCGCCTCGGAGGGCACCGATGGGGCAATAGTTGAGGCCCGCCGCCGCTACGCGGAACACCCCGACCGCTACTTCTACCCCGACCAGTACAATAATCCAGCCAACGGGCAGGCCCACTACTACGGGACAGGCCCCGAAATCTGGCGGCAGACCGAAGGCCGTGTTACCCATTTCGTGGCGGTGTTGGGCACAAGCGGCACTTTCACCGGCACCGCTCGGCGGCTCAAGGAGCTAAATCGTGCGATAGAGATAGCGGAGGTGCAGCCCGATTCGGCGTTTCACGGCCTAGAGGGGATGAAGCATATGCCCTCGGCCCTTGTGCCCGGCATATACGAACCGCAGCTTGCAGATCTCTACCTTACAGTTGAAACTGAGGCCTCCCAGCGCATGACCCGTACCCTCGCTCGGTTGGAGGGTATCCTGGCGGGGCCGTCGGGTGGTGCCGGTGTGCTGGCGGCTGTGCGGGTGGCCCAGGGGTTGCAGCGGGGCCTGGTGGCTACTGTGCTGCCGGACAGTGGCAGCCGCTATCTCCAAGAGAACTTTATGGAGGAGGGGGCGCCTTGAGGTTGCACATAAGCGAGGCCGCGCGCCGGGCCATAGTGGAGCACGGCGAGGGTGGCTACCCCAACGAGGTATGCGGCTTGCTGCTAGGCTCGGAGAGGGACGCAGGGCGTATAATAGAGGCCACCGTGCCCGTGGAGAACTCCTTCGAGGCGGGCGAGCAGTTTCACCGCTTCCTCATCACCCCCAACGATATGTTCAGAGCCGAGCGGGCGGCGAGGAGTCGGGAGCTTGACGTGCTGGGGGTATATCATTCGCACCCCAACGCCGAGGCGTGCCCCTCCGAGTACGACCGCGACCATGCCGCCTGGACCGCCTGGACCTATGTAATAGTATCGGTGCGCGAGGGCCGCGCTGTTGATTTACGAGTCTGGCGGCTGCGAGAGGACCGCAGCGCTTTTGATGAAGAACCGGCGGTGCATCACTCGTGAGCCGCTATACGAAGCAGAAAGAGGAGGGCAGGGGCCTTCCATCCTCAAATGACAGCGCACGAACCATTAGAGCGAAAGAAACCGTGATGGAAATAGAGAGGGAACAATAAAGATGCCTACGATCATAGTACCCACAGCCCTGCGCCAGTACGTGGAGGGGCAGAGCCGAGTAGCAGTGTTGGGCGACACTGTGGACGCGGCGTTTGAAGAGCTTACAGGCCGCTACCCCGACCTGCGCCGCCAACTGTATAGCGAAGGCGGCAAGCTCCGCAATTTTGTGAACGTCTACCTGAACGACGAGGACGTGCGCTACCTCCAAAAAGGGGAAACGCCTGTTTCGGAGGGTGACGCCATTTCGATTATTCCGGCCATAGCAGGGGGAAACACTGCCCCCACCACCCCCACCTCGCCTCCGTTGGCTGCCGGGGGTGGTGAGGAGGTAACTCTGTCGCACGACGAGATACGCCGCTACAGCCGCCACCTGATCGTGCCTGAAGTGGGCATGGAGGGGCAGAAGCGGCTCAAGGCGAGTAGTGTGCTGCTGGTAGGCGCAGGCGGGCTGGGCTCGCCCCTGGCGCTGTACCTGGCGGCGGCGGGCGTGGGGCGCATCGGCATTGTGGATTTCGATCTGGTGGACGAAAGCAACTTGCAGCGCCAGGTGATCCACAACACAGAGTCTGTGGGCTCGTCCAAGTTAGAGAGCGCAAAGCGACGTATCAGTGAGTTGAACCCCCACGTGCAGGTGGACGGCTATGAGTTTCCCCTCACCTCGGAGAATGCTCTGGAAGTGCTGCGCCCCTATGATGTCGTAGTGGACGGCACGGACAACTTCCCCACCCGCTACCTTGTGAACGACGCCTGCGTGCTGCTCGGCAAGCCGAACGTGTACGGCTCGATCTTCCGGTTCGAGGGGCAGGCGTCCGTCTTCTGGGCCGAGCATGGCCCCTGCTACCGGTGCCTCTACCCGGAGCCGCCCCCGCCCGGCCTGGTGCCCTCGTGCGCCGAGGGTGGGGTGCTGGGCATCTTGCCCGGCACAATAGGCACGATACAGGCTACCGAGACGATCAAGTTGCTGTTGGGGATAGGCGAGCCTCTGGTGGGCCGCCTGCTGCTGTACGACGCGCTCGACATGCGCTTCCGCGAGGTGTACCTTCGCAAAGACCCTGCTTGCCCCATCTGCGGAGAACACCCCACCGTCACGCAATTAATAGACTACCAGCAGTTCTGCGGCATCGATCCGCAGACCGAGCGCGGCGAGACCGACTGGGATATTACCCCCCGGCAACTCAAGGCCCGCCTCGACGCTGGGGACAACCTGGTGCTGCTCGACGTGCGCGAGCCGAACGAATGGGATGTGGTCCACATGGAGGGGGCGAAGCTGATCCCGGTGAACCAGGTGACGGGGCGTGCCAACGAACTGAGCACCGCCGACGAGATCGTGGTCTACTGCAAAACTGGCGCGAGGAGCGCCCATGCGGTGAACGAACTGCGCGGGCTGGGCTTTCGCAAGCTGCACAACCTCGCGGGCGGCATCACCGCTTGGGCCGAGGAAGTGGACCCCTCCCTGCCGAGGTATTAGGGCCGGTTCAGAGTAGATGACAGGAAACACATGCAGGCCCTGCACGTGTTTCCTGATGTTGGCTGCAAGGCTACAGGTACGCACGGTCACGACGCAGCAGCACTTTGCTTGCGGCGGCCTCAAGAACCGGCTTCCCTTTGAAGCCCGCAAACACCGCGCATTTCCACGGCGCTCCCGGCACCTCCACGTAATAAGCGATCTTGTGAAGCGACTCGGGGTGCAGGCGCGGCACATATCCACCTTCTCCGAAGTGTGCATCCAGTTGAGCGCGGGTGAGCGTGCTGCCGGAAAGGGCTATCTCGATGTAGTCGAAGCCCGCCGTGTGCCCTACGTGCGTGAAGGCGGTCGTGCCGGCAGGTGGCGGCTCGAGGCTGCTGTAGGTGAGGTGGTCAATCACGGAGCCTTCAAGCCCCAGCCTGGCAGCTATCTCCCCAGGGTTGGTAGAGGCGATACGGCAGAGCTGCCGGCTCCACTCTCTGAGCAGCGCCGCCTCAAGCGAAGGACCTTCCCTGCTGTCGCCGGTCTCCTCGTCTTCATCCTCGACCCGCGCCCAGGCCGCCGGCCACCCAGCCAACGCCTCGACCTCCTGCCCGTCTACGAACAGGGTGTAAGGGTGCTCGCCGGGGGGATTCATTCGGAGCCTGTAGCTTCTGCCCCTGTGCGTAGCCTGGTAGCCCGGTCCCCCCTCCGTGCTGAACGACCACCTTATAGGGGCCTCGCGGCGCAGACTCGCGGCGTCCACACGGCGCGCCTCCACGAGCCGCTCGAACTCGGCTTCGGTGAGTTGGTCCACGTCCTTGCCGGAGCCTGGGACCAGATAAGCTAAATAGGCACGGTCTGGGGTGAAACCGCCCGTATCGAAGTCGAACACCAGGCAGTCGGCGCCGCCGTTCGGCAGCCGCACGATCTTCACGGGCCGGTCGTTGACCGCATAATACCAGGGGTAGGGCTTCTTCTTCATACAAACTCGCCAAAGAAGAGGGACAAACCGTCCATTAAAGCGTTCCGCGCCGCGCTAGCGAATCCAGCGCCTCATTACGTACAGATTCGAGAGGCGAGGCGGCCAGTCGCTCCAGGACCGTGCGTGTAGCAGGCCCTTTCCCCTCTCGCAGCGCGTAGGCTACCTCACGAACAGTGCGGCTCCGGTCGGGATGTGCGCCAAGCAGCGTCTCCGCGGCCCGGGCGGCATGCTCGTCATCGAGGACGGCAAGCGGACCTAAGAGGAACGCCGCCTGTGTCGGCATGTCGAAGGCTGTTTCAGCGCTCTGTGACGCCACGACAGCGTTATCAACTGCGGCACCGATGTCGTCGGCCACCAACCCCGCCGCCTCGGTATCAAGTTCGAGGACGAGCGCCGGCACCCGCGCAAAGTATACACGGTCATAGATGCCCAGGAGCGCCTGTATAGCTTGCAGGCGAAGCTCGGCAAGCCGACTGCCGCCCTCTACATCGCCCGCCACCCGCACTGCGTCCGCCAACATCTCGAAGGCCGCGTCGGCTCCGAAGTGGCGGTCGTAAGTTACCGGTTCCCCGGCCCATGGGGTCGCATGGGGGTCTCGTGCCCACTCGATGAGCATCTCCATGCCTTCCGGCACTCCCCAGGAGGCGAGCATCACGCAGGCGTACAGGCGGCGGTCAGGCGCACCCTCGCGCATCAGGCGCAGCAGCGCGGGGTAGCGATCCGAGTAGTCACGGTCCAGCCCATCGTAGATCACCTCCTGAAGCTGCGAGGGTGTGCCATCCTTGTCCGTGAAGAGAAGTTCGCCCGGCTCCATAAAACTCCCATGCTTCACTGCGCTTTGGCCCTGCGCGTGTTCATTCAGGCTGAAACTGGTGAGGCCTCATGTCTGAGGTCTCTCACGGCAGTATAGCATAGCAGACCTTAGTATTTCCTCGCTTGCCGGTAGCGTTATCAAGCACCGCTTAAACTGCTTGAGCTGTGGGTAATCACCCTTACAGCGGTCTCTTGACAACCGCGCCCCACTATGGTAAATTAACTATGCACTATTCAAATCCAACATAGTCAAATAGGCGAAGATGACCACTCGACCCGATAAAGCACCCGAATCCGACCTCCAGTCTAACGCCGTTATCGCCGTGGACGTGGTGCTGTTCACCCTGCGCGAGGCTGCCGATATCGAGGAGATGTGGCAGGTGCTGCTGGTGCAGACCAGCGATCCGGCTTTCGCGGGCAAGTGGGCTTTGCCGGGCGTGCTTGTGCGCCGTGAGGAGACGTTCAGCAGCGCCGCCCGTCGCGCCCTCCGCACCAAAGCCGGCCTCGACGCCGCCAACTGGTACCTCGACCAACTGGGCACTTTCGGCGACCCTGCTCGCGACACGCGGGGGCGGGTGGTGTCGGTGGCCCACGTAGCGTTGGAGAGGAGCGACGAACTGCTGTTGGCCCCTGGCGGCGGGGTGCTGAGGGCCGAGTGGGTTCCGGTGCGCCGCGTGCCCGCCGGCTCGCTGGCTTTCGACCACGACGCTATTTTGCGGGCCGCTATGAACCGCATCCAGTCGAAGCTGCGCTACTCTTGGGTGGCCTTCCAACTGCTGCCGGAGCGCTTCACAATCCCCGAACTGCGAGCGGTGTACGCCGCCATTTTGGACCCCGCTATCCTGCGGCTCAACACCAGCAACTTCAAAAAGGCGTTCTCGGCCCTCTTTGCCTCAGGCGCGCTGGTGGCGGTGGGCGAGCGGGCCGAGGCCGGGCGCGTAGGGCGGCCCGCCGACCTCTACTCTTTCTCCGGGCCGCTGGTCGGCACATGGGAGCGCGAGCTTCCCTGGCACGAAAGGGGTTAAGGGCGTGACTTCTTCTCAGGCTAAGAGCGATGTAATAGTGGTGGGTTCGGGGGTGGCTGGGCTGTCGGCTGCGCTGGCCGCCGCCGAGCAGGGCGCGCAGGTACGAGTTCTCACGGCAGGGGAAGCGCTTTCCGGCTCAAGCTGGTGGGCGCAGGGAGGCGTGGCCGCCGCCCTGGGTGACGACGACACCCCCGCCTTTCACGCCGCCGACACGCTGGCGGTAGGCGCGAGCCTCAACGACCGGCACGCGGTAGATGTGCTGGTGGAGGAGGGCCGTCGGGCGGCGATAGACCTGCTGGCCGGCGGCGTGCCGTTCGACGGCGGGACGTTGCCCGACCTGGGCCTTGAAGCGGGGCACGGGCACAGGCGCATCCTGCATGCGGGCGGTGGGGCCACCGGCGCGATGCTTTCCGCCGCGCTGCTTAGTCGTGTGCTGGACCACCCTACTATTCAGCTGGTGGACCGAACGCCGGTAGACGGCCTGCTGTTGGCAGCCGGCCGGGTGGTTGGTGTGGCGAGCCGGGGCAAACGCTACAGGGCCGGGGCCGTCGTACTGGCGACCGGGGGCTACGCCGGGCTGTGGGGCCGCTCTACAAACCCGCCGGGCAACCGGGGCGTGGGCCTGTGGCTGGCCTGGCACGCCGGAGCTACCCTCGCCGACCTGGAGTTCGTGCAGTTCCACCCCACCGCCCTCAACCTGCCTGGTGCGCCCGCCTTCCTCCTGAGCGAGGCTATACGCGGGGAGGGCGCGCGGCTGGTGGACGCGGCGGGCCGCGAGGTAATAGACCCTTTGTTGCCTCGCGACGTTTTGTCCCGCGCCCTGACTCGTCGTCTGAATGATGAGGGGCCGGTCTATCTCTCGCTACGGCATCTCGACCCCAGTTTCGTGGAAGGGCGCTTCGCCGGCATCGCTGCGCAACTGCGAAGCTGGGGCCTCGATCTGCCCCGCGATCCGGTGCCGGTGGCCCCCGCCGCTCACTACTGCATGGGCGGGATACGCACCGATACCGACGGACGCACCGACCTGCCCGGCCTGTATGCGGCGGGCGAGGTGGCTTGCACCGGTGCGCAAGGGGCCAATCGTTTGGCCTCCAATTCGCTGCTTGAGTGCCTGGTGTTCGGCGGGCATGCCGGTGTAGCGGCTGTACGCGACGAGCCTGGGGCGTGCGCCCACTGGCCTGCGGGGCCTCTGCCCGAAGTCGGCGAGCAAGAGGCCGGGCAAACTGCCCCACCGCCCACCCACTATCCCGTCGGCAGCCTGGCGAGGCGGCTGGACCGCGACTTGGGCGTGGAGCGAGATGCCGTCTCACTAAGGTCGCTCGCTGCTTCCTTGCCCCACCCCGGCGTACCGGAGGCCCCTCCCGACCACCTGACGGCCGGCCTTGTTGCCCGCGCAGCGCTGTTGCGAAACGAGAGCCGGGGGGCGCACTACAGGACCGACGCGCCCCAAACGCGCCCCGAATGGCGGGGCAGGATACTGTGGAGGCAGGGCGAACCGCCCCGCTTCGAGGAGGTACTGGATTGATGAATAGAGAGCAGGTGCGCGATGCGTTGGGCTACACTGCCGGTGTTGATGCCATTGTGCAACTCGCGCTGAGAGAGGACATAGGCCGGGGCGATCTCACCACCGAGGCTACTGTGCCCGCCGGGGCCGATGCACGTGCTGTTATCTTGCAGAAAGAGGGGGGCGTGCTGTGCGGCCTGCCGGTAGTGGAGGCGGTCTTTGCGGCTCTCGACATCCGCTTGCATGTAGAGGCTCTTGCCGAGGAAGGCTCCTGGGGCGAGCGGCGGGAGGTCGCCCGCATTGAGGGTCCGGCGCGCGCCATCTTGACGGGAGAGCGTACCGCCCTCAATTTCCTGCAAAGGCTGTCGGGCGTGGCGACGATGAGCCGACGAGCGAAAGAGGCGGTGGAGGGCACAGGCGCCACGGTGCTCGACACCCGCAAGACCACCCCCGGCCACCGCGTGCTTGAGAAGTACGCCGTCCGCGTTGGCGGCTGCCGTAACCACCGCGCAGGGTTGGACGATGCGGTGCTTATCAAGGACAACCATATCCGGGTGGCAGGCGGCATCACGGCTGCTGTGCAGGCGGCTCGGCGTCGGGTAGGCCCCGCACAACGGATTGAAGTGGAGGTGACTAACGCCGCCGAACTTGATGAGGCCCTTGCTGCCGGGGCCGAACTGATTTTGCTCGATAACTATACGCCCGCCGAGCTGCGCGCCGCCGTCGAGCGGGTGGCCGGGCAAGCGATGCTCGAAGCCAGCGGCGGCATCACCCTGGACAACCTGGCCGAGATCGCACGCACCGGCGTTGACTTTATCTCTTTGGGCGCGCTGACCCACTCGGCCCCCTCGATTGACTTTTCCCTGGAGGTAATCTAATGATAACTTTTACAGCACCTGAAAAGGCCAAGCGACCTATGCACCCGTTCCTGGAGCAGTTCGCGCCCAAAGACCCTGCCGTTATAGCTGAGATGCAGCGCGAGGTGCGCTGGCTTGCAAAGGAGCGCCACGCCGTGATCCTGGCGCACAACTATCAGGTGCCGGAGGTGCAGGACGTGGCCGACTTCGTGGGCGACTCGCTTGGCCTGGCGTTCGAGGCGGTCAAGACTGAAGCCCCGGTGATAGTGCTGTGTGGGGTTTACTTTATGGCCGAGACTGCCAAGATACTCAACCCGCAGCGCACTGTGCTCATCCCCGACCGCACGGCGGGCTGCTCGCTGGCCGACTCGATTACGGTAGAGCAGTTGCGCGACTGGAAAGCCGAGCACCCCGGCGCGGTGGTAGTCAGCTATGTGAACACCACCGCCGCCATCAAAGCTGAGTCGGATTACTGCGTGACGAGCGGCAACGCCCAGGCGGTGATTCGGGCCATCCCCGAAGACCGGGAGATACTGTTTTTGCCCGACGTGTTCCTGGGCACGTGGCTCAAGCGGTCGCTGGGGCGAGACAACATGCATGTCTGGATGGGCGAGTGCCACGTGCATGCCGGCATCCGCCCCGACGAGATGTCGGCTGTGCAGGCGGCCTACCCGGACGCCGACCTGCTGATCCACCCTGAATGTGGCTGCACCTCACGCTACGTGTGGGCGCGTGAGAAGGGCACGCTGCCCGCCGAAAAGACGCACGTCCTCTCGACCGAGGGGATGGTGCGCCATGCCCGCACTTCGCCCGTAGATACGCACATGGTGGCTACCGAAACGGGCCTGCTCCACCGCCTCCGCAAAGAGAACCCAAGCAAGACGTTCGTGGCCGCCGACGAGGGGGCGGTGTGTAGTTATATGAAGCAGATCACTCTAGAGAAGCTGCGCGACTGCCTGCGCGACATGGCGCCCCAGGTAGAACTCGACCCGGAGGTGGCCGACATGGCGCGAGTGGCGATAGACAGGATGATGGCGATCAAGGGCTAGGACCTTAACGGACAAGCAGCCACACAAACCTGTACGAGTCGAGGCGCAGATCGTCCTTGAGGGCGATCTCGTCGCCTGTTATCAGGTCGGTAAAGCTGTAGCCGAGGCCGTACAGCCGCACGGCATTGGCAGACACTTTTTGCATACCCTCGCTGAAGTTGGCGAGGGCCAGCACGCGATCCCCGGCGTGGCGGCGCACGAAGCCGAACACGTGTGGGTTGCCCGTGTCCACCACGTCCATTTCATTGCCCGCGAACGCCTCGCATCTTTTGCGTACTTCAAGCAGGCGGCGCATACTGCCGAAGATGCGCCCCTCCAGGCTCCGCATATCGCCTCGCCGCTCAAACTTCTCCCAGTCGGTTCTGGGGCGATGCACTCAACGGCTGTCGCCCGACTTGTCGGGGTCCCTCCCGTAGCTGTAGGCGTTGAGCGCGCCCAGTTCGTCGCCCAGGTAGACAAGAGGTATGCCGCCGATAGACATAGCGACCCCGTACAGCAGCAAGAGGCGTTTGATAGCGAGTTCCACCTCTCCCTGGTCTCCCTCCCGGAGCGCCCGCTCCAAGCCTGCCAGGGAAGCTGCCGTGCCTGAGATGCGTGCATCGCCCGTCCTGGGGTTTTCCTGGAACGGCAGGCCCCGCGCGAAGCTCTCCTCGAAGCGCCCTGTGTAGAACTGATTGAGGAACCGGCGGTGGTCGAAGCCGTCCATTCCCAGGTGTCGCGCCGTGCGGTCGTCAAAGGTCCAGCCGATGTCGTCGTGGGAGCGCACATAGTTTACCCAGGCGCAGCACGAGCCGATCTTGAATCGTTCGCGCATCGAAAGTTGCAGCAGCTTCACCTCCCGCGTGGCTAATGCCTCCCACAGCAGGGCCATCAGCAGCGGATTGTAAGAAAGCCGGCATTCGTGCTCGCCGATGTACTTAGCTACCTCGTCGGGGTGGACGATAGCCTCCGACTTGAAAAGGAGGGCGGGTGCGGCGATGCGGCAGACGGCGTTGAACGCCTGCACCACCATGTGGGCCTGGGGCAGGCTCTCGCAATCGGTTCCCATCTCCTTCCAGATAAAGGCCAGGGCATCGAGGCGCAGCACCTCCGCGCCCCTGTTCGCCAGGAACAGCATCTCCGAGGCCATGCTGTTGAACACCTGCGGGTTGGAGTAGTTGAGGTCCCACTGGAAGCTGTTGAAAGTGGTCCACACCCAACCGCCTGCCTCGGCAACATAGGTAAAGCTGCCGGGCCGTTCGCTGGGGAATATCTCGCGCAGAGTGCCCTCATATGCGTCCGGCAAGGTGCGATCTGGAAAGATGAAGTAGTAGCCTCTGTACTGAGGGTCGCCCTGCATGGCCTCCTTTGCCCACTCGTGTTCGTCCGAGGTGTGGTTGAACACAAAGTCGAGCACCAGGCTGATGCCGTTGTCGCGCAGTTCGCCTGCAAGCTCTGCCAGTTCATCCATTGTGCCCAGCTTAGGATCCACCGCACGATAGCTGCTTACGGCATAGCCGCCGTCGTTCTTCCCCTCCGGCGAGAGAAAGAGGGGCATCAGGTGTAGGTATGTCAGCCCTAGCTCCTTGAGATAGGGTATCTTCTCGCGCAGCCCCTGTAGCGTGTCCGCAAACAGGTCCACGTAGCACACGCCCCCCAGCATACGTTGCGACTGAAACCAAAGCGGGTCGGCCTCTCGCTCCCGGTCGAGCGCCTTGAGTTCGGCAGGGCGGGCGAACCACATACGGGCCGACATCGCGAGCAAGCTTTCTAGGTGGTAGTAGAAATCGTAGTGCCCGCCGTACAGAGGCAGCAGCAGCCCGAACAGCCTGTTGAAATTAGCTTCGAGCCGCCCTCTAAAGAGGTCCCAATCTGTTCGGTCTTCCTCCGCGAACGTGGCTTGTAGGTGTGGTAAGAGGCGTTGGAGGGTGGTCTCTGCTCTTTGGGTGGTTGCGTTCAGAGAGACTTGCTCGGTTGTTTCCGCTTGCATCTTGTGTGACCTCGGCTTGTTTGGGATAGTGCCCCCTGCTTTGCCGCAACAGCACGAACTGTTCCGTTGCCGGCGCATGTAGCCTATTTACCGCCTGTTTACCCGCCGCGTAGTATAATGGCAGTGAGTGAACCTCTTGAGGTAGCCATGTCAGGCAGAACCCACACCGCTTATGCACAAAGCGCACGCTGCCCCCGATGCCGGGCGGAGAACTTCTCCTATGCCGCTTTCTGCATCGGCTGTGGGGAGCCTCTGGACGATCCGGCAGCCTCCGGCGAAGGGTTGCTCAACGAAGGCGCACCCCCTTCCGGCGAGACGCGCCCGCCCGCGACCGGCCCCTCCCGCGCTGTGCTGCTGCGTTGGGAGATGTGGGTCGGGGTGTGCCTCGTGGCGGCGCTGCTGGGCTTTGTATTGTACGACTGGGGTAACAGCACCGTCCAAAGCAACGCCTACCGGGACGGCGTGGCCGCCGCCGAGCGCCACGATTGGGACCGGGCTGCCGAGAGCTTTTCGCAGGCGGGCGACCTGCACGAGAGCAGCCGGCGGGCGGAGGAGGCTCGACGCAAGGTAGCCGACCGGAACCGCTTGTACAGCGCCGGGGTGGAGGCCGGCGAGCACGGCGATTGGCCTGGGGCTGTAGCCGCACTGAAGGGTGTAGGGGAGATACAGCCCGCATACCGAGACAGCGCCTCACGCCTGAGCGCCGCCAAAGAAGCTGCCTTTCAGGAGGGATTGGACGGCCTGGCCTATCTTGTGACCGGCGGCCCCGACCCCGGCCTTTATATCCGCGAAGCCGGCCAGGCTCGTAAGCTCCCAGGCAGCGACAGAGGCAGCCTGTTGCGCGCGGTTTCCGCCGACGGCAAGCGCCTTGTGTACGATGTGCCCGCCGGCCAGCTCGGTAAGCTCGACTTCGGGGCCGGCGAGAACGCACCTGCGATACAGCCCACTATCTTGCGCGATGCAGGCCGTCTCCAGGTGTTGGCTGCCGTAACTACGGAGGGCGCGATCGATCTGCCGGCCGCGCCCGAACTGGGCGACGAGGGATACGGCCTGTTCGATGAGAGCGGCAACGGCCTCTGGTGGTACGGCTCCCCAACCGTCGGGGGTTCGTTCGGTCGTGAGGTCTTCTACTATAGCTTGTCCGATAGGACTGTCGGTTCCGTCACCCGGCACGCTTCGCGGGGGCAAAGCATGCAAAAGGGCACGGTGGTGGCGGTGGACCCGCAACACGGGCGCGTCGTCCTGGTGGAAGGGGGAGAGGGGGCCGCCGGCGAACCGCGCACCGCGAGGCTCTCCATAGCGCGGGCGGACGGCGGGCAGAAGCGGCAGTTGGCCGCCTTGCCGGGCGATGTACACGAGGCGCAGATAAGCAGCGACGGCCTATGGTTGCTGCTCACAACACAGGAGAACGGCGACCTTATCACCCGGTCGGTGTGGCTCTTGCCTTTGGATGCCTCCGCAGCCAAGCCCCGCCTGCTGTCGAAGATCGTCTGGGGCGGCTCTGAGATGAACGCCCGCCTGAGCGCCGTTTTCCTGCCCCATGTCGGCGGGCAAAGCGAAGTGCTGGTAAATCGTGTGCTGGGCGACGATGAGATGCTGGCGATGTACATCTCAGGCGACCCCTCGGCGGTGTATGTCATCAAGCGCGAGGCTGAGCACGCTTATCGCCCCGATAGCTCCGGCCTGTCTCACAACGGCAACTACCTGGCTGGGGGTCGGCGGCAAGGGGGCGCGGCCCAACTGGAACTGATCAGTTTGCCCCCCGGAACCCACTTTCCGGCATCGGTCAGGCTGCCGGCTGCCAACACACAAATCGTAAGCGCCCAATTCTCTCCGCAGGACGGCTACGTAGTTGCCTCCGTGCAAAACCCCGAAGGCATCAATCGCGGCACCACGCAGACGCTGTACGCCGCCCCGGTGGGCAAAGACGGCAGCCTGGGAACCCCACGTCGGATAGCCGTCGCCCGCCTCTCCTACAGCGGCGACACCCCCGCCTTCGCCCTGCCTCCCGGCGGCACATTCCTGGCCTACATAGGCGAAGGCGGGCAGTTGAGGGCGGCTCTTTACAACGGCTTGGAAGATCGGATTGTGGCCGAGCATGTGGGGGCGGTGTGGAGCCTCCAGGACCGCCCTGGGCTGCTATTGCGGCGCTAGCGGTGCGGGCGTTCTCTCGTTTTGCCGGTGATATATCGCATCCTGTACCCCTGATGTGCAAAACCTGGTGGCTTGGCTTGTGTGGTGCTATGCTTGCTACTGTGAAAATAGGGGGTGCAGGGGTCTCCTCTGCCGGGGCATGAGCGAAGCGGGGGCGGGGTGTCCCCCAGCACTCTCTCCCCTTTTTCGTTCGTAGGCGCATGCAATCAGCGATGAAAAACTACTCTGGATTTCAGAGTAGTTTTTATCTAAGAGACTGTCTGGAAAGGTCAAGGAGCAAGGCGACGAAGCATCAAACGGGTCATAGCTATGTAAATCATCGCCTCACTACTCTTGGGTAACACTTCATAGTCTTTGCTCAATCGCCTGCACTGTGTCAACCAGGCGAA
>JBBSIX010000059.1:0-13836 GCA_038231875.1 Chloroflexia bacterium
CAACACTATCTTCACCATCTTCTCCGATCAGCACACTTTTGTACAACTCAAGGAGAGCAACGGCTTGTTCCCTACTAACCGAATCGAAGTCCTCCAGGAACTCAGAGAGGGGATAACCATCCTTAAGGTAGTCGAACAGGGTCTTGATGGGCACACGGGTTCCCATGAACACGGGAGCGCCGCTCATTATCTCAGGGTCGCAGTTGATCAAATCGTTGGCGGTCATAGCCTGTACACCGTCCTTTCTGCACGCGCCGATTCGCATAGCCGATCATTCTATTCTAACATAATTCCTACAGTGAATCGGCGCGGCAAACCGGCGCTCGCATGCGCGCAAAAACTTGTTTTATAGAGCCAAATAGGGGATAATTATATGATTAGTAGTTACCGCAAAACCAATCAAAGTAGTAATTATCAGAGAGATATAATGCCGAACGTAGAATACCAGCGGTTGCCCAGCCATGCGCAAACGCACCTTGTTGTGCGCGGGGCGCGGGAGCACAACCTCAAGAATATAGATGTTTCGATACCACGCGACAAGCTGGTGGTGATCACCGGGCTGTCCGGCTCCGGCAAATCGTCCCTGGCCTTCGACACGATCTACGCCGAAGGGCAACGCCGTTATGTCGAGTCGCTTTCGGCCTATGCGCGCCAGTTCCTGGGGCTAATGGAGAAGCCCGATGTGGACCTGATCGAGGGCCTCTCCCCCGCCATTTCGATTGACCAGAAAGGCGCCTCCCGCAACCCACGCTCCACGGTGGGCACGATCACCGAGGTTTACGACTACATGCGCCTGCTGTTCGCCCGCGTGGGCCACCCGCACTGCCCCAACTGTGGACGCGAAATCCAGCAGCAAACGGTGCAGGAGATAGTGGACGCCGTGCAGTCGCTGCCCGAAGGCTCTCGCATCATGGTGCTGTCGCCCATCATCCGAGATCGTAAAGGCGAGCACCAAAAGGTGCTCGAAGACCTGCGCCGGGGCGGTTATGTGCGCGCCCGCATAGACGGCGAAGTGCGCGACCTCGATACTGTTATAGACCTCGAAAAGTACAAGATGCATACAATAGAGGCTGTGATAGACCGGCTGGTGATACGCCCACCCGAAGCCCAGGGCGGCGAAATAGACTCGGACCGCGCTCGCCTGGCCGATTCGGTGGAAACGGCCCTCAAGCTCGGCCAGGGGATGGTACTCATCTCCATCATCGAGGGCGAGGAGCTTACTTTCTCGGAGCACTTCGCCTGCCCCAACTGCGGTATCTCCTTGGGAGCTATCGAGCCGCGTACCTTCTCATTCAATTCGCCGCACGGGGCCTGCCCGGTCTGCACAGGGTTGGGCACACAGGTGGAACCCGACCCCGAACTGATCGTGCCCGACAAGAACCTCAGCATAGTGGAAGGGGGACTCGCGCCCTGGGCGCGCTCGTTCCAGCAAGGCGACAGCTATATGGCCGAGATATTGGAGGCGGTCGCCAGGGCACACAGTTTCTCTACTGAAACGCCCCTGGGCGAACTGACCGACAAGCAGATGCAGGTGCTGTTATACGGCAGCGACAAGAAGGTGCGCGTGCAACACAAAAACTACCAGGGCAGGCTGCACGAGTACGACGTGCAGTACGAAGGCGCGGTGAATATAGTCAAGCGCCGACACGCCGAGACCACATCAGACACGGTACGCAATGAGCTTGAGCGGTACATGAGCGACCGCCCCTGCCCGGCCTGCCGGGGCCAACGCCTCAAGCCGGAGAGCCTGGCGATCACGGTGGACGACAAGAACGTCGCCCATGTTGCGGCCTACTCGGTGCGCGAGGCACACAGCTTCTTTCAGTACCTGGCCGGCGACACCGAAAAGCCTACGCCCCTCTCCGAGAAGGAGCAGTTGATCGCCAGGCAGATACTCAAGGAGATAAAAGAGCGGCTCGGCTTCTTGATGGACGTGGGCCTCAACTACCTGACCATCAACCGCACGGCGGCGACCCTGGCGGGCGGCGAAGCCCAGCGCATACGGCTGGCGACCCAGATCGGCTCGTCTCTCATGGGCGTGCTGTACATCCTGGACGAGCCTTCCATCGGCCTGCACCAGCGCGACAACGTGCGCCTTATCAACACCCTGATTCGCCTCAAGGGGTTGGGAAACACCCTGATCGTGGTGGAGCACGACGAGGAGACGATGCGGGTGGCCGATTGGATCATAGACATAGGCCCTGGCGCGGGCGAGCATGGCGGACAGATCGTGGCCCAGGGCACGTATGACGACATCCTGAATAACCCGGAATCGATCACCGGGAAGTACCTGAGCGGCGAGCGAGAGATAGCAGTTCCCAAGAAGCGGCGCAAGGGCAACGGCAAAAGTATCACCGTGCGAGGGGCGCGGGAGAACAACCTGAAGGATATAACGGTGGAGTTCCCGTTGGGCGAGTTCATCGTGGTGACTGGGGTGTCCGGCTCCGGCAAGTCTACGCTGGTACACGAGGTGCTGTCGCGCAAGCTGGCGCAGGCGCTGCACAACTCGAGGGAGCGTCCGGGCGCGCACGAGAGCGTCGAGGGGATAGAGAGTATAGACAAGCTGATAGAAATAGACCAGTCACCGATTGGGCGCACACCCCGCTCCAACCCGGCCACCTACACCGGCGCGTTCACCCCGATGCGCGAGGCATTCGCCAGGCTGCCCGAATCCAAAGTGCGGGGCTACGATGCCGGGCGCTTTTCGTTCAACGTCAAAGGCGGGCGGTGCGAGGCGTGCCGGGGCGACGGCATTATCCAGATCGAGATGCAGTTCCTGCCCGACGTGTATGTGCCCTGCGAGGTGTGCCATGGCGCGCGCTACAACCGTGAGACGCTGGAGATTCACTACAAAGGCAAGAGTATCGCCGATGTGCTGGACATGACGGTCGAGGAGGCAACTACGTTCTTCGACAACGTGCCTGCGATCAAGAACAAGCTCAAAACGCTGTGCGAGGTGGGCCTGGGCTACATAAGGGTGGGCCAGCCGGCCACCACGCTGTCGGGCGGCGAGGCGCAGCGCATCAAGCTGGCGGCTGAACTGTCGCGCAAGTCCACCGGCAAGACCCTCTACATCCTGGACGAGCCGACCACCGGCCTGCATTTCGCCGATATAGAGAAGCTGCTCCACTTGCTGCAACGCCTCACCGACAGCGGCAACACCGTGCTGGTGATCGAGCACAATCTGGACGTGATCAAGACTGCCGATTGGATAGTGGACCTGGGGCCGGAAGGCGGAGACGCCGGCGGCGAGGTGATAGCGGTCGGCACGCCCGAAGACGTGGCGAATACCCCCGGCTCTTATACTGGGGAGTTCCTCAAGAAGGTGTTGCATGAGAGAAGCAGCGTCAAAGGGGCAGCGTAAGCAATTGGAGAAAGCCGGTTGTGTTGCTAAGGGATAATAAGCGGGACGAAGATGTAATATGATGCGTGAGCAAGTTAGGATTGCTCTCCCGGAGGCGGAACTATGAAAGCTATCGAAGCAAAAGCTAAGATCACCGAAGACGGCGTGCTCACCGTCCACATACACGACGATGATCTCACCCCTGGTGAATACCGAGTTGTGGTAGTGATTGATGAGCAGAGGCACGCTGCCGACGATCAAGATGTAAAGCAGGAAGTATCGCCGGATGAAAGCCTGGAATTGGGATTCCCTGTTATTCAGGTTGATTTTTGGCCCCCAGACCTCTCATTGAGGCGTGAGGATATGTACGATGAATGGGGACGCTAACTCAGTTTTCGTCGATACCAATGTGCTCGTAAATGCCAGCATCGGCAACGCGCCACACCACGCAGCAGCAGTTGAGGCTATCTTGGGGTTCACTAAGACAGGTTCCCAAATGTGGATAAGCAGGCAGGTACTTCGTGAGTACATTGCAACACTCAGCCGCCCGCAAACCTTTGGCGGCCCGACCCCTGTAGGTAAGTTGGTAGTAGAGATAAAGGCCTTTGAACAGCGCTTCAACATAGCAGAAGATAACGCCGACGTAACCAGGCGGTTGCTGGACTTGCTTGCCCGGATAAAGGTTGGTGGAAAGCATGTCCACGACGCCAATATCGTCGCCACTATGCTCGTGTACGGCATCCGCCGGCTTCTAACCCACAATACAAGCGACTTCTCTCGCTTTTCACAATTCATAACCGTAGTACCGCTAACATAGTGGGCGTGCGTAAGTGCATACACACCCCCGCCCATGAAGCAGGCGGCGCTGCCGAAGTGCGCTATTACCCACATGTAAGCAAGGAGCAAGTATGATGACAAGCAAAGTAATACCGGAGCTTGCGGTGTCCAACATGGAGCAGTCGCTGGCCTTTTACAACCTGCTGGGATTCGCTAAGGATAACGAAGGCATAATGGACGAAAACGGCTCGCAGTGGTGCAGCCTCTCGATGGGCGAGGCCGCCCTCTGGCTGATTCGCGAGGATGTTGTGCCCGATCTCATACAAGGCGATCCTCGCGGCAACGGCGTCACTATCTACCTGTCGGTGGACGACGTGGACGCGGTGTACGAGCGGGTTAGTAATGGAGGCTTGCAGATGAACATCGTCAAAGAAATAGAGACGATGTGGTACGGCTTGCGCCAGTTCACAGTGGCCGACCCGGACGGCTATGTGCTCACGCTCAACATGGAAGTAGAGCAGGGAGAAGAGGCAGGCGAGGGTGCGCCTTGCTAGATGGGCGATAAACCGAAGAACCCGGTGAGCGACCCGCCAGGCACGTTCCTGAACGAAGCTCCACTGCCTGAGCGCTCGCACACAATACAGGCAGGAGCCGGCCCGGACGTACATGTCGGCCTGGACCATCTCTCCGCAGCCGACCCTGTGATGGCCCGGCTCATCCAGGAGCGCGGGCCGCTCATCACCACACCTGTACCCCCGGACGAGTACTTTTTCTCGCTGCTGGACGCTATCGCCTCACAGCAGCTTTCAAGCAAAGTGGCGAGCGTTATCGTCAACCGGGTGCGCGCTCTGACGCCGTGGGAGGCCCCTCCCACCGCCGAACAGATACTCTCCACGCCCGACCAGGCCCTGCGCGACACCGGCCTCTCGTGGAGCAAGGTGCGCTATATGAAAGACCTGGCCTCACACGTCGCGGGGGGCCAACTCGACCTGGCCCACATCTCCCAAATGGAGGACGAGGAGATCATAAGCCGGCTGGTGGTGGTCAAGGGCATAGGCCGGTGGACCGCCAAGATGTTCCTCTTGTTCTCACTGGGCCGCCCCGACGTGTTCGCCGTAGACGACTACGGCCTGCAAGTAGCTATAAAGCGCCTCTACGGTCTGCCCGACCTCCCCAAGCCTGTCCCTATGCGCGAGATAGCCGAACCCTGGCGACCCTACCGCTCCTATGCCTCTCTCTACCTGTGGCGCAGCCTAGACAAGTAGCCCAGACGAGGCTAAACGCAAAGACGCAAAGACGCAAAGACGCAAAGATTCTTGTTGTTCAGAGGTCAGTCAAGAACGGTTGCAAGAGTAGCCGGCATGGGGAAGACACAGTTGTTATGCGAGGGAACTTGCTATATGAAGAAATCCTAAAAATCTTTGTGCCGTCCTTTGCGTCTTTGTGTTTCCGTCTCAAAGTGCCTCTTTGCATATTTGCGTTTAACGTCCTCTTGTTCGCATGGCTGTTCGGTAGCTTATGTTATAATGAATAGCTGCTGCATGCAGTTAAACGCAGCTACAGAGGGGCAGGAGGCGCAGACATGACGTCGGACCAGTATAGGACATACATCGTCACCGATGTGCTCAATTTTGGGGGCTTTTTCGGCGGCGAAACCGTCACGCTCGATGCTCATCCCATAGATATGCCCAGCAAGATAGAGAGCTTTATCATCCCGGAGCACCTATTCGACAATCTCACACAGCGCCACCTGATCACGGCGGGCATGGCCCTGGGGCTGGTGGTTGACGGCGGCGAGGTGCGGGCCGCCCGCGTGCTTGGCGCGCCCACCCGCGAGCAGCTCAAGGAGATCGTTCTACAGCCCCCGGCCACAGAAGGCGGCCCCGGCCCCCGCGCGCTCTCCTACAAGTGTGCCGAATGCAACCTCTGGATTACCGGCATGCCCGACCAGGACGAAAGTGGGGCTTATCACTGCACCCTGTGCGGAACCAAGCTGGGTTGAAACGTTACGCATAACACCTATGCAAATTACCAATTACGAGTCAGGCTACAAAGGAGATATTCATCAAACTATGGACGACACGCTGCAAATGATGAAGGATTTGACCGAAGCGCCGGGCGTGCCTGGACAGGAGGGGGCGGTGCGCGAGGTGATGGAAAAGTACCTTGCGCCGCTAGGAGAGCTGATCAGCGATAAACTCGGCTCGGTTGTCGCCTCCAATACGGGGCAAGGGGCCGACCCGGATAGCGCGCCGAAGGTGCTGCTGGCCGGGCACATGGACGAGGTGGGCTTTCTCGTCACAATGATAGACGACAACGGCTTCCTCAAGTTCCAGACGCTGGGCGGTTGGTGGGAGCAGGTGATGTTGGCCCAGCGCGTGCTGGTAAAAACGCACAAAGGCGACCTGGTAGGCGTGTTCGGCTCGAAGCCGCCCCACATCCTCACGCCGGACGAGCGTAAGAAGATGGTGCAGAAGAACGACATGTTCATAGACATCGGGGTGATGAGCAAGCAAGAGGCGATAGACGCGGGTGTGCGCCCCGGCGACCCTGTTGTGCCGGTCTGCCCGTTTACCGTCATGGCGAACGACAAGATGCTGCTGGCGAAAGCCTGGGACAACCGTTTCGGCTGCGCTCTTGCGATACAAACCCTCAAGGAGGTCGCCGACGACCACCCCAACACCGTCTACGCAGGCGCGACGGTGCAGGAAGAAGTGGGGTTGCGTGGGGCCACCACCCTTAGCCAGATGATAAAGCCGGACGTGGGCATCTCAATAGACGTGGGTATCGCCGGCGACACTCCGGGGGTCAAAGCGCACGAGGCGCAGGGCAAGCTGGGTAAAGGCCCGGTCATTCTGATCTACGACGGCAGCCTTATCCCCAACCTGAAGCTACGCAACCTCTTTGTAGACGTAGCCGAGGCCGAGGGCATACCCTATCAGTTCGACAGCGTGGCCGCAGGCGGCACCGACGGCGGGCGCATCCAGATGGCAGGCGAGGGCGTGCCGACGATCAACATTGGCGTGCCCTCCCGCTACATCCACTCGGCTGCTTCCATAATCAACCTGGACGATTTCAACAACGCCGCCCGCCTCATCGTGGCCGTGCTCAAGCGCCTAGACGCAGCGACGGTGGCGGGTCTAACCAGCCGGTAACGCGACCGGCTTCCTGCATGTAACGGTTCATGCTGAGTGATCACAAGAAGGAGGGGGTTCAACAATGAAGTTGAGGCTTGCGGATAGAATGCACCGGCTGGGCACGGAAACGGCCTTCGAGGTGGCGGCGCGCGCCAGAGAGTTGGAGGCGCAAGGCAAACCGATTATTCACCTGGAGATTGGTGAGCCGGATTTTGATACGCCCACACACGTGCGGCAAGAGGCTTGCCGGGCGCTGGAGGAGGGTTACACCCACTACAGCAACTCGACCGGCATAGCCGAACTCAGGGAGGCGATAGCCCGCACAGCCGGCGAGCGGCGGGGGCTGAAGTTCGACCCTGCCAATGTGGTGGTTACCCCTGGGGCCAAGCCGATCATGTTCTACACGATCATGGCCCTGGTCGAGCCGGGCGAGGAGGTTATCTACCCCAATCCGGGCTTCCCCATCTACGAATCGATGATTAACTTCCTGGGCGGGGTGGCCGTGCCTCTGCAACTGAGCGAGCGCAACGATTTCCGTATTGACCTCGAGGAGTTGGAGCGCAAAGTCTCCTCCAAGACCCGCCTCATCATCCTCAACTCGCCCCAGAATCCTACCGGGGGGGTGCTTACTTACGGCGACCTCAAGGCGATAGCGGACCTGGCGGTCAAGCACGACGTTATGGTGCTGGCCGACGAAATCTACAGCGAGATTGTGTACGAGGGCGCGCACCACACTATTATGCAGTTCCCCGGCATGATGGAGCGCACGGTGCTGCTGGACGGCTTTTCCAAGACCTATGCGATGACCGGCTGGAGGCTCGGCTACGGCATCTTCCCGCATGAGATGATACCCCACATCAGCCGTCTTATCATCAACAGCGTGTCGTGTACCTCCACTTTCAGCCAGCGCGCAGCCGTTGCAGCCCTGACCGGCCCCCGCGAGGAGGTGGATAAGATGCTGTCAGCCTTTGCCATGCGCCGCGACCTTGTGTACGAGGGGCTGAACCGTATACCGGGCCTGAGTTGCAACCTGCCTGCGGGGGCGTTCTATGCCTTCCCCAACATACAGGGGACCGGCCTCTCCTCACGCCAATACGCCGACTACCTGCTGCTTGAGGCGGACGTGGCTGTGCTGCCGGGAACATCGTTCGGGGCGTTCGGCGAGGGGTACATCCGCATCTCCTTTGCCAACTCAGCCGAGAACCTTACGGAGGCGATGCGCCGCATCGAGGCCGCCAATCTCAAACTGGAGGGGGTCAAACAGGGCGCACAGCCTATGGGATAGGGGCCGGGTGCGGAGCTTTACCCATGCCACGGCACAAGCGGTGTGGGGTCCACAAAGATGGAGCCGGCTTCGACCTTGACGGCGTATTTGCCTGAGTTGCCGGTGGCGGGAAGGGATATAGCCTGGCCGGTGGTTACGTCGAACTGCGAACCGTGCAAGGGGCACTCGGCGACCCAGCCCCGGATGTCCTCGTAGAAGTCGCCGTCGGCGAGGCTTGCTTCGGCATGGGTGCAGGTGTCGCCGATGGCGTATAGTTGGCCCTCGATGTTGTAGATGGCGATGTCTGTGCCCTGGTATGCGAAGCGCAAGCATGCGCCGGGGGGCACGGCCTCCGCCGAGGCTACGCGCACCCACTGTTCTCTGTGCGGTTGGTTGGTCATTACCCCTCCCTGTGATGTGTGCGGTATGCTATGTAAGCACGTAGCGGGCCGCGATCCCCACAGGTTTCTTAAATCCGAACAAGTCCGTTTAACCGCAAAGACGCAAAGACGCAGAGGACGACGCAAAGATTTTTTCATTATTTCTCTCCCTTCGGGCTGGAGAGGGTTCTGTTCTCGGCCTGTGTTCTTTGTTCATTCAAAAGGAGGCTTGACAATGTACGACACTGGAAAAGACCTTTTGGACGCGCTCAAGGCCACGCCCGACACGCTGCGCTTTTTGTTGAGGGATGTTGACCGGGAAAAAGCGGCCTCCGCACGGGGTGGGGACGAGGGTTGGTCGGTAGTGGAGGTGGTGTGCCACCTGCGCGACGCCGAGGAGCAGGCATCGGAGCGGGCGCGGCTCATGCTCTCTGAGAACGATCCTGTGGTTGCCGGCTACGATCAGGATGAATGGGCTAGGGAGCGCAACTACGCGGGTGACGATCTACAGAGCGCGCTTGAGGCTTTCGTGCGCTTTCGCCAAGAGCACATAGCGCAGCTTGAGGGCATCTCTCCGCAAGATTGGCAGCGCACCGGCCGGCATGAGGAGCAGGGCAACATCACTGTGGAGGCTCACACCCTGCATTTGGCGGCGCATGACGCGCAGCACATGGCACAGCTGGCACGGCAGTTGCAGATTTAGCGATCTAGTCGCGACCAAAGGAGGCAGGAGGATAAGAAGATGGCAGAACAGAAAAGCAAGCGTCAACTCATCGAGGGCATATGCGAACTGTGTGGCGCAACCGTCACCAGGCGCAGCATGACCCAGCACCTGCAAGGTTGCGTGCAGAACGAACAAGCAGAGAGGGATGCAACCGGCAAAGACGGCACGGCAAAGGCCCGATACTTTCACATCACGGCCCAGGGACAGTACCAGCCTCAGTACTGGCTGCATATCGAGGCGCGCGCCGATGCAACGTTGGCGGATTTGGACGACCTTCTGCGGCAGGTGTGGGTGGAGTGCTGCGGCCATTTGAGCGTGTTCCACATTGATGGGCGCGACTACATGTCCCACGCCTTTGAGCGTGGCGACCGAAATATGAAGGCAAAACTGGCAACGGTGCTGCGTTCGGATACGGTGATGGAGTACGAGTACGACTTCGGCACGCCCACCGAGCTTGTGTTGAAGGTCGTATCGGAGTGGGAAGGGCTGAAGGGCAGCATAGTTGTGCGCGAATTGGCCCGCAACAATGCGCCCCGTGTCGCCTGCGACGAGTGCGGCAAGACGGCCACACAGGTATGTGGAGAGTGCATGTGGGAGGACAGGGGGCGGCTCTGCGAAGATTGCGTGGAAAAGCACAAGTGCGGCGAGGATATGCTGCTGCCCGTTGTGAACTCGCCCAGGATGGGGCAGTGCGGCTATGAAGGATAGCGTAAAGGCCGAATGTGCGCTCCGGCCTTCTTGTGCAGGAACCTTTGCGTCTTTGCGTCTTTAGGTTTACTGGTGATTACCCAGATCTCAAGCTACGTATGCTACCTTGTTGGGGAAATGAAGAACTACTACACATGGTCATTCTGAGCGCAGCGAAGAATCAGTAGGTGGGGCATGATAGTTAGTGGCAGAGTACCTTCCTTACAGTACAGTACAAGGTACGGCACTTTTCAGCCCTACTGTCATACAGGCGTGCTGATTCCTCACTTCGTTCGGAATGACAAAGCGTAGTATTCCCTCGCCTACCGGCACGGTAGCTACGTAGCTTGAGAGGGGGGTAATCACCAGTGCGTTTAGCGTCGTCATATTTGCCGTTTCGCAGTATACTACAGTATGAACAAGATCACCATCATCGGCCTGGGAGTGGTGGGTAACTCCATCGGCATGGCCCTGAAGCGCGCCGGCTCGGCGGCAGCTGAGGGAGGACAAGGGCAACCCAGTGTGCCCCCTGTCCACATCGCCGGCTTCGACCCCGGCAGGGAGCAAGAAGCGGCGGCCTTGCGGCGGTACGGCAGCGTTGACGAGATAGCGCCCGACCTGCGTAGAGCAGTGCAGGGGGCGCACCTTGTAGTGGTGTCCACCCCTGCGGCGGCGATGCGCGAAGTATTGGAGGCGATTGGCCCGATGCTCGATAGCGGCACAACCGTCACCGACACGCTCTCGGTCAAGGGCGAGGTGATGAAGTGGGCCGGCGAACTGCTCGGCCCGAATGCCAACTTCGTGGGCGGCCACCCTCTCTCCAAAACATACGACCTGGCGACCCTCCCCGATGAGGCTTTGCCCAGCGCCGACATGTTCGACGGGGCTACGTACTGCGTTATCCCTCTGCCCACCGCCACAAACGAATCGCTCAACCGGGTGATATGGCTGGCCGAGACGCTGCGGGCGAAACCCCTCTTTATAGATACCCTGGAACACGACTCGTTCGTAGCAGCAGTAGCCCACCTGCCCGTACTGGCTGCTGCCGCTTTGCTGCGCCTCACCGCAGGGGGCCGCACCTGGCAGGATATGAGCCTGTTCGCCGGCCCGCAGTTCCAGAGCGCAACCGAACCCCTCTCCGCCGATCCTGAGTTGTTGGCCGGGGGGCTGTTGCAGAACCGGCAGATGGTATTGCAGTGGCTCGACCAGTACATGCTGGCCCTTGCCGACGTGCGCGATTTGGCGGCAGGCGAGGATCCCGCCGCGCTATCGGCGGCTCTCAAGCAGGCCCACACCCTACAGACGGAGCACGCCCATCGAGACCAAAAGGAGCAGGAGCTACGCGCCGAGCTACACCAGGCGATAGCCGATACTCACCCGGTGCGCGGGCTCATGGGCACTTATCTGTCCGACAAGGTGCTTCGCAGGCGAGAGAAATAAGCATGAGCGCGTGTGCTGCCGTGCTGAGGAGTTTTGAAGAATCACTGAGGCTCATGTGGCTAAAGCAACGCCTTCCCGCGAATTTCCCGCCTCGACCGTAGAGGCCGCCGAGAAGCCGCCTCGCCAGGCAACCTCCCGAAAAGCCTGGGGGCAGGGCTTCTCAGTTCTCAGCCCCCACCACTCGATCCTCATCGCTGCACTGGGTATATTCCTCACCGCCCTCGACCAGACGGTGATAGTCACGGCGTTGTGGCCCATCGCCACCGACCTGCAAATCCCTATAACCGAGATAGACCGGGCGGCCTGGGTGGTGACGGCGTACTTGCTGGGCTACACGGTGGCGCTGCCCCTCATGGGCCGGGTGGCCGATGTGTATGGGCAGAGGCGCATCTACATACTGGCGCTGGGGGTGTTTACGCTCGGCTCGGTTTTGTGCGCCCTCGCGCCCGCCCTGGGCTGGCTGGTGGCTGCGCGCACGTTGCAGGCGGTAGGGGGCGGGGCCGTACTGCCGGTAGGCATGGCGATGGTGCGTCACGAGTTCAGCGAGCGGCGCGTGCCGTTCATGCTGGGCATACTGGGCGCGGTAGCCGAGGCAGGCGGGGTGATAGGCCCTCTGTGGGGCGCGCTGGTGATGAAGGCGGGCGATGGGTGGCTGGGCATAGTGGGCTGGCGCTGGATATTCTGGGTAAACGTGCCTCTGTGCCTGCTGTTCGGCTTCTTAATGCTGCGAACGCCCGCCTTGCCCCGCTATCCGGGGAAAATAGACTGGGTAGGGGCGGGCTTGCTGGGAGGAGCGTTGTTGGCGTTGTCGCTAGGGCTGGCGACGCCGGGCACGGTTGGCGCGTGGGCCGGTATTCAGCCCTCAGACGGCGAGGGCGCCGGGGGCGAGTGGCTCACTCCGCAGGGGCTGGGCTTGCTGGGGCTTTCCGCAGTCTTGTTTGTCTTGTTTGCCTTGTGGCAGCGCCGCGCCCCCGAGCCTTTGCTGCCGCCGTCGCTGTTTTCAAGGCGCAACTGGCCCTTCTCCGCCGCGAACATCACCAACTTTATGGTGGGTGCGGCTCTCATCATCACGATGGTGAACGTGCCCCTGTACGTGGCAAGCGTGCTGGACGGCACGGCGGAGCAGGGAGGCTTTATGCTGCTGCGGATGACAGCCCTGATACCTGTGGGGGCAATCGCCGGCGGCTTGCTGGGCACTCGCGTTGAGTACAGGTGGATAGCGGTGCTGGGCCTGTTGGTGTCGGCTGGGGGCTTCCTGGAGATGAGCGGTTGGACGCTGGCCGCGCCCGACGCGCCGCTCAACTGGCTGGGACTTGCGCTCAACGGCCTCGGCTTTGGCCTGCTGGTGGCGCCCGTGACGGCTACGGCATTGCAGTGGGGCGGCCTCAAGCGGGCGGCGCTGGCGGCCGCCTCGGTCAACCTGTCGCGCATGGTGGGCATGATGGTAAGCCTGTCGGTGCTCACTGTGCTGGGCCTGCGCCGCTTCCAGGAGCTTATGTCGGCCCACCCTGCGGTGATCTTCGCCAATCCGGGCGAGACGCCTGAGCATTTCGCGCAACGTCAGGCCGACTACACGGTCGCCTACAAGTCGGCCTCGCTCGATGTGTACACAAGCGGCTTCACAGTAGCCCTGCTGGTGTGCCTGGCGGCCCTCGCCTTCGCTTTGTGGCTGCGGCGCAACCCTGAGTCGGATGTGGAGGTAGGGCCGATCTTTTAGGCACGGCCCCCATGCGCGCTACTGCGAACAGGCTGACGCTAAACGCAAAGACGCAAAGAACGCTCAAAGATTTATCACAGTAATTTCACCGCAGAGGCGCTGAGGACGCGCTGAGGTTTTGAGGGTTTCCTTACCTGCCGGCAATGTCTTTCCTCATGGGCTTGGTGCTGTTGCGACCGCTCTTTACGTGCCGCAACAACAATAACCATCCCCGCGCGTCCTCCGCGTACTCTGCGCCTCTGCGGTTAAATTGCTATCTTTGCGTGGTCCTTTGCGTCTTTGTGTCTTTGCGTTTAGCGTCGTCCTGTTTGTAATGCGTGGGTATACGAGGGGGCTACCTGATCGTCTTGCGTTTGCTGCTCACATA
>JBBSIX010000060.1:0-13834 GCA_038231875.1 Chloroflexia bacterium
ACGCCGCGTCCAACTCTCCCTTCAGCAAAGCGGCAAGCAGGGCGGCGGGCGTGTCGTTACGCACCTCCAGCTTCCAGGGCGAACCGGGCGCCACCCAGCCGGCTTTGAGCGGATAGCATAGGGGCAGCAGGTTGGCCCTGTCGTGGTACCCCAACTTCAAAATGTGGAAATCCTCGCCTTGTGCGTTCATATCTGGTAAACCTCATAGTGTATCTTGTAGTATAGCTTGTACGCCAACTTTCGTATGAAACAGTGTCCTAACCCCAACTGCATGTTTTATACCCGCCTGGAGGAACTTCCCGACGCATACGTCAAGTGTCCGGGTTGTCGCGGGCCGCTGGTCGGTGTGGAGACTCAGCCGTCGCAGGAGCTGAGTTCCGGTTATCTGCCCGGTATATCCAACCAGGCGGCCTCCAAACCCCATCTGCAAGACCCCTACAGCAGCACACCTAAAGGTTATGCGCCCACCGCCCCCGGCGGTTACGACTACGACTATGATGACGATGAGGATGAGGATAGGTTTGGAGGCTCGTACAGCCGGGGGGCAGCCGCAGCCGGCGCTCAACCCGGGTTGAGCCGGTCGTACTTCTCCACAGCCTCGAACTCCTCTCGGTGGAATAAAGCCGGCAGAGCGGCCTTCGCGGTGGGCAGCTTGCTGCTGCTTGCGGCCTGCGGGCTGCTGGGGTGGGTCGC
Source organism: Chloroflexia bacterium (assembly GCA_038231875.1). Classification (GTDB taxonomy): domain Bacteria; phylum Chloroflexota; class Chloroflexia; order QHBQ01; family JADMIH01; genus JADMIH01. Next base: position 694 of record JBBSIX010000060.1, read on the forward strand.
CGTCAACCGCTTGTTCCCACAGTCGCGTGTGATCGCCAGCCCGCAGGCCACCGAAACTGCCCTGGCAGTGTTGCGCCCGCCGGTGAACACGCCTATACCCCTGTTCACCCAGCCTCCGCAGCCGTCGAACGTCACGGTGGTCGTAGTAGAACCTACGCAGCCTGTGCCCACGCAACCGGCGGCAGAGGCGCCCCCTCCCCAGGCGCCGACCCAAACGCCTGCCCAAGCCGACCGCCCGGCTCCCACCGCGCCCCCTGCCCAGGAGCAGCCCACCAACGGCGTGCTTGGAGCCAGGATGGCGACAACGTTGCAAGGTGGGGAGCCGGTGGGCACAACCAACCGCTATGGCCCTAATGATGCCTTGAACCTGGCTGTGCAGGCCGACTACGGCCCCAGCGCAGTCACTACCGTGCTCACCCGGTGGTACGGCCCCAACGGTGAACTGATCTACTCCATGCAGAAAGACTACACCCTACCTGGAACCCACTACCTGGGCTTCACCCTCCGCAAGAGCGGTCCCTGGACCCCAGGCGGCTACCGTGTGGACATTCTGACCAACAACTCCCCCACTCCGGCTTACAGCGTGCCCTTCATAGTCGAGCAGTAAGCGGTTGCGCGCTGCAACTCCTCCTTCAGGTAAGACAAACCCCTCTGGTGATTAGCCACATCTGAGGCTATGATAGGCCACCTTGCCGGCGAAAACACCTCATACTACGCCTTGTCATTCCGGACCTGAATTGCGTAGCAAGAACCGAGGAATCAGTGCGCCGGCATGAGAGTCGGGCTAACAAGTATCGTGCCTTGCACTGCCGGCTAAGAAGGTACTGTAACACTAACTATCATGCTCCACCGGCTGATTCCTCGCTGTGCTCGGAATGACAAAGTGTAGTGGGGATGAGCGTAACCACCAGTTGGGGTTGCCTTCGTTGTTCTGCATAAAGATGTGGGTAATCACCGGAAACGCCCCTGCCGAAATGTGTTAGTATAGAGACAGTTTGGGACGTTCTAGAGAGCGCCGAGAGAGCGCCGAGAGAGCGCCGGGGGAGCTATTGGCAGACCGCACAAAGGTGGGTGGCAAGGAGACGCAGGGGCCGGCAGGGTTGGATGGCTTGGCTGCTGAGGCTACCCGCGTGCTGCCTCTTGAAGAGGATGCCCAGGCGGGGCAGGCCGGTCTGAACGTCGCGCCCCCCGCCGTTGCTCCCCAGGCTCGTTCGCCCGGACGCAGCCTTGCCTTGAACACCATGATCGTGAGCGGCGCATTTGTGATAAGCCGCGCCCTGGGCTTGTTACGCGAGGCGGTTATCGCCGGTCAGTTCGGCACAGGCGGCCAGGCCAGCGCCTATGCGGTAGCCTTCGGCATACCTGATACCCTCTTTTTGCTCATCATTGGCGGGGCAGTCGGCTCTGCCTTTATCCCTGTGTTCACCGAGTTGATAGGTAAAGGCAAAGAGGAGCAGGCATGGCGGCTTGCCTCGACGCTTATCAACGCCTCGGTGGTGCTTTTGAGTCTGGGGGCCATAGCCATGAGCTTCGCCGCCCCCGCGCTGGTCGCGACCGTTATCGCGCCCGGCAACGAAGTAGACCAGGGCCTGGTGGTCGAGTTGACGCGCATCTTGCTGCTGTCGCCCCTCCTCATGGGCCTGGGTGGTTGGGCAATGGGCATCCTGAACGCCCGCCAACATTTCAGCCTGCCCGCCTTCGCCCCTATTGCCTACAATTTGGCTATCATCTTCGGCGCGCTGGTGTTTGTGCCTTTGTTCGGCATGGGCATACACGGCGTAGCCTGGGGTGTAGTGCTTGGGGCTGCGCTCCATTTCGGGGTGCAGGTTCCGGGCCTCGTGCGCGCCGGGATGCGCTACTCCTTGCGGTTGAACGTGGGCGACGAGGGGGTGAAAGAGGTGGGCAAGCTGCTGCTGCCGCGTATCGTCGGGCAGGCTGCTTTCCAGGCGAATATCGTCGGCGCAAAGTCGTTCGCTACGACCGTATCCGCAAGCAGCGTGGCCGCTTTCAACTACGCATACCTGCTGATGATCCTGCCGCACGGGGTGTTCGCCATGTCGCTGGCGACCGTTACGTTCCCCACGATGGCGGCGCAGTATGCAGAGGGCAACCTTGAGGGGCTTAGGGAGACGCTATCGCGGGCGATCAGGGTGCTGGTGTTCTTGACGTTGCCCTCGGCGGTGGGCATGTTCGTGCTCAGGAGCGAGATAGTGGCTACCCTCCTCCAGTTTGGAGCCTTCAACGCACAGTCAACCCGGCTGGTGGCCTCCGCTTTGGGCTACTTCGCGCTGGGGCTGGTGGCTTATTCGGTTGTGGAAGTGCTCACCAGAGCTTTCTATGCCCTGCACGACACCGCGACGCCTGTGGGGGTGGCGGTACTTACGGTGGCGATGAACCTGAGCCTGAGCGGGCTGCTGGTGTTTGGCCTCGGCTGGGACCAGGATGGGCTGGCCCTCAGCCTGGCCCTTACCACGACGGTAGAGATGGTGTTGCTGTGGCTGTTGCTGGGTAGAAAGCTCCCCGGATGGCGCGTCTCAAGCCTCGGGCTGCCTGTATCCGTTGGCAAGAGCGCGCTGGCGTCGGCGGCCATGGCGACGGCGCTGCTCCTGCTGATGCCGGCGTTGGGCTACCTGCTGGGCCACTTTCTGCAAATCTCTCCGAACGGCAAACTGGGCGCCGGCCTGCTTACCGTCGCGGGCGTTGGGGTTGGAGGGGCGGTCTATCTGGGCGCTGCCATGCTGCTCCGCTCGGAGGAGCTTGGGGAAGCGCTGCGGGTGGCGCTGAGGCGTAGGCCGACCGCAAGCGACGCAAAGGCGCAAAGGCGCAAAGGCGCAAGCAACGATTCTTAGAGCGCTCTAACGTCTCACCTCAAATGCGTACCATACGCATAGGTCGCCACCACTGCGCCATCGGCATTGAGCAGTTCTAGGGAATCGCCGCAGTCGTTCCAAATAGATTTATTGCTGTTGAACGTGTATTGGTGGCCGGCTTTGGTGTAGATTTCTATGCTGCCGTTTGCCGGTAGCTGCGTGCCGGCGGGGAAGATATAGTGTTGGCCGGGGTCATTCTTGTCGCGCAAGGTCCACCGGCTTATGTCGGCGGGCGCTTGCCCGTTGTTGCTTATCGTCACGTACTCGTCGCCCTTTGCTTGCACAGAGGCGATTGCCACCGGGCCGTTGCTGCTTACGGTGCTTTTCTGGCTGTCCGATGGGGGTTTGCAGTTTGTACCGACTTTCTGCGTGGGTGTGGCAGCCGGAGGAGGGGGCGGTGCGGACCGGGTAGGCTGGGGCGTAGTTGTGGGTTGAGGGGTAGGTTGTGGTTGGCCTTCGCCGCCCGGCGTGCCTTGCGGGTACTTCTGCTTGAGCTGAAAAGTGCCCAACTGCGAGAGCAGTACGTTGTAGGGAGGTTGCTTCTCCGGGTGCATTTCGAACACCGCCCGCTCAAAGTACTGCACGGTGTAAGTCTTACCGTCCAGGTCCGACACCTCGCTGAACTCGTCGGAGATGGGGTAGCCCTGCTGGGCCAGGCCGCCATGCTCTTTCCAGTAGCTGAGAAAACCCCCGCCCACAGAGTGGCCGGTTTCCGCGAAGGTTTGGCTGTTTTGGGTGTTGGGCTGCTGTGCAGGCGCGCCTGTTTCGCCGTACTTGGCACGGTAGCGGAAAGTACCCAACTGCGACAGCAAGACATCGAAAGGCGGCTGTTTCTCCTGGTGTCGCTCAAATACCGCCCGCTCGAAATACTGCACTTCGTAGGCTTTGCCGTCCAGGTCCGACACCTCGGTGAACACCTCCGAAAGGGGATAGCCCTGCTGGGCCAGGCCGCCATGCGATTGCCAGTACTGAAGGAAGTTGCCCTTCACGGTGTGCCCGGTTTCAGGGAAGTAGCGCGAGCTTTCGCCCTGCGCTTGCACAGGCGGCCCGCTCAGCCCCCATGCGACCAATAGACTCAATCCTGTGAGCGCGACGACACGATTAGCTGCTTTCATCCTTATCTTCATCATCTCCATTTCCCCTTTCTCCTACCCTTCCTCATAGTTTGGTAACGAGGCGACGTGCCCGGCTATAGAACAAGACGGGGACGCTCTCTGCTTGGAAGCGCCTATAGTCTATCGTAGAACAGAGGTGGTCGTCAAGTGGCCGGGCCTTTGGGTTGACGCTACTGCACCTGTCCGTTATAATTACGATACTTCGGGGTGTGGCGCAGCCTGGTAGCGCGCCTCGTTTGGGACGAGGAGGTCGAGTGTTCGAGTCACTCCACCCCGACCTCGTTGTTTAAGAGGCTGAGCGCCCGGCTGGTCTTGCGGCTCAAGAATAGGTCGCACACCGGAGCCTCACCAACCTCACCTGCGGGTGAGGCTTTTTGCTGCTTCCACCTTCGGGAAGCAGGTGCGATTGCCGGCGAATCGCGCTTGACAGGCGGCAGCGCGTGTGCTATAATCATCTACTGTGCGTAATTGCGCCGTGTGTAAAAAATGAGGAGAAATAATGCCTACGATTAATCAACTGGTACGCAAGGGACGGAGCACAGTCAAGAAGAAGACTAAGGCCCCAGCTTTGCGCTATACGATGACCCCAGGCACGAGCAATATCCGCCGTGGCAAGGGTTCGCCGCAGAAGCGCGGCGTTTGCACTCAGGTGCGTACCCAGACGCCTAAGAAGCCCAATTCGGCTCTTCGGAAGATAGCCCGCGTGCGGCTCTCCAACGGCATGGAAGTCACCGCCTACATTCCGGGTGAAGGCCACAACTTGCAGGAGCACTCGGTGGTGCTGATACGCGGGGGCCGCGTGAAGGACCTCCCCGGCGTGCGCTACCATATCATTCGCGGAACCCTAGATGCCCAGGGTGTGAGGGACCGCAAGCGTGGCCGCTCGAAGTACGGGGCTAAGAACCCGGCGAAGGTAAAGAAGAGTAGATAGTCCTGTTAGGAGTAGGGGCGCGTGAGCGCCATGTATCCCCCCTCTAACCCGTGTAACCGGCAGCAAATCGGATAACGTCAAAGTTGGAGTATAACGCACGCTCACGAGCGTGTGGTTACCCTAAACAGGTAGCTACAAGTGTGGGAACTGTTCCCATGCGCCGCGTGAAGTGCTCAACAAGAGACTTACAGGCGCAAGACAGTTCCCATTCTTTTTTTGCCCGAGAAGTCTAATACGAAACAGCAGATTACGTTTAGAACGCACCTGGAGGAAAAGGTAAATGCCACGACGAGGTAGATACGATAAGCACCCGGTAACCCCGGACGCCAAGTACAACAGTCTTTTGGTGTCGCGCTTTGTGAACAAGCTGATGATGCGCGGCAAGAAAGGGCTGGCCGAGACGATCCTGTACACCGCCATTGACGAACTGGAGCGGCGCGCCCAGCGGCCCGGCATCGAGGTGTTCGAGCAGGCTCTTCGCAACGCCACCCCCGTTATCGAGGTGAAGCCCCGCCGTGTGGGCGGCGCTACCTACCAGGTTCCCGTAGAGATCAAGGGCGACCGCCGCCAATCGCTGGCTATCAGATGGCTGATAGGCTCGGCTCGCAAGCGCGGCGGCAAGACGATGAGCGACAGGCTCGCCGCCGAACTGATGGACGCTTCCAACAACACCGGCACTACCATCAAGCGCCGTGAAGATACCCACAGAATGGCCGAGGCCAACAGAGCGTTCGCACACTATAGATACTAAACTATAATTTCCGGTTCTTGGCCGTTGCTCGTGGTCTGCACTATGAGACCCGAAATGCGCCAAGAGCTGAAAGTTGTTCAAAGGAGAAAAGAAGTGCCCAGAGCGTTTCCTCTGGAAAGAACCAGGAATATAGGCATCATAGCGCACATTGACGCGGGCAAGACCACGACAACCGAGCGCATCCTATACTATACGGGCCGCATCTATAAGATCGGCGAGGTACATGAAGGCGCCGCCACTATGGACTGGATGGAGCAGGAGCGCGAGCGTGGTATAACCATCACCGCAGCCGCTACCACCGCCCAGTGGAAAGAGAACCGCATCAATATCATAGATACTCCCGGCCACGTAGACTTCACCGTCGAGGTGGAGCGTTCCCTGCGCGTGCTCGACGGCGGGGTGGTGGTGTTCGACGCGGTGGCGGGCGTGGAGCCGCAGTCCGAGACCGTGTGGCGGCAGGCCGACCGATACAACGTGCCCCGCATCTGCTTCGTCAACAAGATGGACCGCACAGGGGCCAACTTCTGGCGCACCATCGAGATGATCAAAGACCGCCTGGGGGCCACTCCTGTGCCGGTGCAACTGCCTATCGGTGTCGAGTCGGGATTCCGGGGCCTGGTTGACCTTATCGAGAACAAGGGGTACATCTATACCGACGACCTCGGCACTGTGATGGAAACCGCCGACATCCCGGCTGATATGGCCGCTGATGTAGCGGTGCAGCGCGAGAAGATGGTCGAGAGCATCGTCGAAAGCGACGATGAGCTTACCCTGCGCTACCTTGAAGGCGAAGCGATCACCAACGATGAGTTGAAGGCGGCCCTGCGCCGCGCCACCATCGCCGTGCGCCTGGTGCCTGTGCTGTGTGGCTCTGCCTTGAAGAACAAGGGCGTGCAACTGCTGCTCGATGCGGTGCTTGACTACCTGCCTTCGCCGCTGGACGTACCGCCCGTGAAGGGGCTTATCCCCGGCCTTGACGAGTGGGTGGAGCGCCCCACCGATGAGAATGAGCCGTTCGCCGCGCTGGTCTTCAAGATCGTGGCCGACCCCTACGTGGGCCGCCTCGCCTACTTCCGCGTCTACTCAGGCAAGCTCGCCTCCGGCTCCTATGTGCTGAACAGCACAAAGGGCAGGAGAGAGCGCGTTGGCCGCCTGTTGCAGATGCACGCCAATCACCGAGAGGATATAGACGAGGTGTACGCGGGCGATATTGCCGCTATCGTGGGCCTGAAAGAGACTTTCACCGCTGATACGCTGTGCGATCCCACCAATCCTATCGTGCTTGAGAGCATCAAGTTCCCTGAGCCGGTTATCTCCATTGCGGTGGAGCCGAAAACTAAGTCGGACCAGGACAAGGTAGACAACGCCCTTATCCGCCTCTCCGAGGAAGACCCCACCTTCAAGGTGCGTACTGACCAGGAGACGGGCCAGGTGCTTATCTCAGGCATGGGCGAGCTTCACCTTGAGGTGCTGCTCGACAGGATGCTGCGCGAGTACAAGGTCGAGGTGAACCGAGGCCGCCCGCAGGTAGCCTACAAGGAGACCCTCCAACGGGCCTTGCGGACGCGCGGCCTGTTCAAGCGGCAGACCGGCGGTCGCGGCCAGTTCGGCGATGTGGTGGTGGAGTTCGAGCCGATGGAGCGCGGCGGCGGCTTCGAGTTCATTAACAAGATCGTGGGCGGCGCTATCCCCAAGGAGTATATCAGCCCGGTCAGCAAAGGCATCATCAAGAAGATGGAGTCGGGCGGACAGGCAGGATACCCTATCGTAGACGTACGCGCAACCCTGGTGGACGGCTCGTACCACGAGGTGGACTCCAGCGAAATGGCCTTTGAAATAGCCGGCTCCTTCGCCCTGCAAGAGGCTATCGAGAAAGGCAAAACAGCCATTCTGGAGCCGATCATGAAGATCGAGATCATCTCCCCGGAGCAGTTCATGGGCGAGGTGATCGGCGACCTCAACAGCCGTCGCGGGCACATCGAGGGCACCGAGACGAAATCGGGCGGCGTGATAGTGCGCGGGTATGTGCCTCTGGCGAACCTGTTCGGCTACACCACCGACCTTCGTTCGATGACCCAGGGCCGCGCTTCCTCGTCGTTCGAGTTCGACCACTATCAGGAAGTGCCTCAGTCGGTAGCCGCCGAGTTGATCGAGAAGTCTAGAGCGTAAGTCGTGGGGGTGAACCAAGCCTGGTTCGCCCCTTTGTCTTGCCTACTGCCGTGTAAATCGTAACAGCAGGCTTTACGTGAGGGAGTAACCCAAGCCAAACAAGGTTAGCGGTTACATAACGAAAATCAGGAGCACAAGTAACGAATATGGCTGCAAAGCAAAAGATAAGGATACGTCTGAAGGCGTTCGACCACAGGATACTCGACCAGTCTGCCGTGCAGATCGTGGAGACTGCCGAGAGGACAGGCGCTCTGGTGGCCGGCCCCGTGCCGCTGCCCACCAAGATCGAGAAGTTCTCGGTGATCCGCTCGCCCTTCATTGACAAGGACTCGCAGGAGCAGTTCGAGATACGAACCCACAAGCGCCTGATTGATATTCTGGAGCCGAACGAAAAGACGATCAACGCCTTGATGCGGCTCAACCTGCCCGCAGGCGTAGACGTAGAGATCAAGTAGGCAGCTTTCAGTATCCGGTTTGCCCCGATTGTGGGGCAGATATGATTGGATATGATAGCCTCCGGTTCCGGTAAGGCGAAAGGCAGCGCGGACACAGGCTGGACGTGCCGAGCCTGTGGTGAAAAGATTAGTGTTTAGCGGGAATCTTGCCTCGGCATCTCGACGCCGCATGAGCCGCCAATTTCGGCTATGGCAAGCGAAACTCCAATAAAGAGGAGCAAGTACCGATATGATAAAAGGACTGATAGGTAAAAAGCTGGGTATGACCCAGGTGTTCGAGGCGGGGGGTATCGCCACCGGCGTTACGATCATCGAGGCCGGCCCCTGCACCGTTACCCAGGTGAAGACCACCGACCGAGACGGGTACCGGGGTGTGCAGCTTGGTTGGGAAGAGGTCAACGAAAGCCGGCTCACCCAGCCGGAGCGCGGCCACCTTCGTAAGAAGAAGCTACCCCTGTTCCGCCACCTGGTCGAGGTGCCTACGGCTGAGGGCGATGAGGCTAAGCTGGGCGACCGCCTGGATGTTTCTTTGTTCGCGGTTGGTGATACAGTAGACGTGATAGGCACCAGCAAGGGCAAAGGTTTCGCGGGTGTGATGAAGCGGCACAATTTTAAGGGCGGCCCGCGCACGCACGGCCAGTCCGACCGCCAGCGTCACCCCGGCTCCATCGGCCCAGGCTCGACCCCTGGCCGCGTGTTCAAAGGCACGCGCATGGCAGGTCGCATGGGCAACGAGCGTGTCACGGTGCAGAACCTGCGTGTTGTGCAGGTAGACACCGACCGCAACCTTATTCTGGTGCAAGGCGCGGTTCCTGGGCCCACAAACGGCATGTTGATGGTCCGCAAGGCTGTAAAGGCTAAGATTAAGAAATAAGTAGTCGGCAACGGAGGTTAGAGCAGAGTGCAAGCTAAAGTTTACAATTTGGCGGGCGATGAGGTCCGAAGCGTAGAGTTGGACGATGCGATATTCGGCATCAAACCCAACATGGCGGTGGTCCACCAGGCTGTGGTGCGCCAGCAGGCCAATGCGCGCCAGGGCACACACGATACGAAGACACGCGGCCAGGTGCGCGGCGGGGGCCGCAAGCCCTGGCGTCAGAAGGGTACAGGCCGCGCCCGCCAGGGTTCAACCCGTTCGCCCCAGTGGGCACATGGTGGGGTTGTGTTCGGTCCGCACCCGCGCTCCTACGAACAGGACATGCCGCGCAAGATGCGCCGCCTGGCGATCCGCTCGGTCCTGTCGGCCAAAGCTGCCGACAACCAGATCATCCTGGTGGATGGCTTTGCCGGGCTTGAGCCGCGCACCCGTGTAATGGCCGACACGCTGAAGAACCTCAACGTCGGCGACGGCAGCGCCCTTATTTTCACCACAGGAGAGGAAAACATAGCGACCGCCGCCGCTAATCTGACGCAGGTCAAGACTTTGCGCGCCGGCTCGTTAAGTGTGGTGGATATGCTTAAGTACGACTACTTGATTATGCCTTTGGCTTCGCTGGACGTGGTGAACGGTATCCTGGGCGAGACGGGTGGCCGCCGCAAGCTGCCTCTGAGAGGTGTGCAGGCGGGGCTGACTACCCTGTTCGAGGCGCAAGCGCCCGCCCCGATAGATGCCTCGGCTAATGTGGCCTTCGAGACTACCGCCGAGGTCCGGCGCACGGCGGATGCCACGCTGGAGGAGGCCGGCGCTCACACGGTGTATACCACCGGAGCGCGAGCAGACGAGGTAACTATCGAGCCTGAGGTTGATAGCGATGCCCTACTCACCGATAGCGGCCAAATAAACCAGGCAGTAGAGGCCGAGCTTGAGGGCGATGAGGAGACCGGGGAGATCGCGGAGATCGAAGGTATAGAGGGCACGGAAGCCGAAGGAGGGGAAGCGTAACTATGCCGCACCTTTACGACGTACTGCACCGCCCGGTGATGACCGAGCGCAACACAGACTTGATGCAGCAGGGCCGCTACACTTTCGAGGTAGCGACTGATGCCAATAAGATACAGATCAAAGCGGCGGTCGAAACCGCCTTCAACGTGACCGTGTTGAGCGTGAACACGATGATGGTACACCGCAAGCGCACCCGCGAGCGCACCAGATTTCGGGGTTACACACCCGCCTGGAAAAAGGCGATTGTGACCCTTGCGCCGGGTGACAGGATAGAGGTTTTTGAGGGAATATAGCGTAGTTAGGAGCAGACACGATGCCTGTTAAAGTATACAAGCCAACCTCCCCAGGGCGCCGGTTGATGAGCGTCTCGACGTTCGATGAGATAACTAAGAAGAAGCCGGAGAAGTCGCTGCTGCGCCCTCAAAAGAGCACGGGCGGGCGCAACAACCAGGGCCGCATCACAACGCGCCATCGCGGTGGCGGCCACAAGCAGCACTACCGCATCATAGATTTCAAGCGCAACAAGGATGGTATACCGGGCAAAGTAGCCGGCATCGAGTACGACCCGAATCGCTCGGCGCGCATCGCTCTGATAAACTACGCCGACGGCGAGAAGCGCTACATTCTGGCTCCCCTCAACTTGAGGGTGGGCGACACCATTATGTCGGGCGAGCAGGCCGAAATCCGCATTGGCAACGCCCTGCCCCTGCGACGCATTCCGTTGGGTACTCAGATACACAACATCGAATTGCATCTCGGCAAGGGCGGCCAGATGGTCCGCAGCGCCGGCACATCGGCGCAGCTGATGGCCCGCGATGAAAATTATGCACAGGTGCGCCTGCCCTCCGGCGAGGTGCGTATGGTACACGTCAACTGCTCGGCCACGATAGGCCAGCTTGGCAATGTGGACCACGAGAATGTGCGTATCGGCAAGGCCGGGCGGTCGCGCTGGCTCGGCAGGCGGCCCACCGTGCGCGGCGCTGCGATGAACCCCCGCGACCACCCGCACGGTGGTGGCGAAGGGCGTGCCCCTCGCGGCGGCCAGCCCCAGACAAAGTGGGGCAAGCCCGCCCAGGGCTACCGCACCCGCAACAACAAGAGGACCGATAAGTTCATCATCCGAGGTCGCCGCCGTGGGCCGCAGGCCGCAGGCAAGGGACAGCGATAGTAGCGATAGTACAGAGTGCGGATTTCGGGGTTGAGCAAGTAGAGCGAGCCGAAACCGCAAAACCGGAGATCGAGAGGTAAAGATGACACGTTCTGCTAAAAAGGGGCCGTATGTGGACCACAACCTGGAGGAGAAGATCATCAGGATGAACTCCAGGAATGAAAAGCGCCTGATCAAAACCTGGGCGCGAGCCAGTACGATCACGCCCGACATGGTAAGCCACACGATTGGCGTACACGATGGTCGCCGCCACATTCCGGTGTACATCACCGAGAATATGGTGGGGCATAAGCTCGGCGAGTTCGCCCTGACCCGTTTCTACAAAGGCCACGCACACAGCGAGAAAAGCAGCAGGGTGAGATAGCAATAACGCAAGGTAAGCCGTAACTTTCGGCGTGCCTATACGCCGCAAGACAAGTTACAGGTTACGAGGTACGGAGACGACGAATGGAAGCAAAAGCAACAGCCAAATTTATCCACCGCTCGCCGCGCAAGATACGGCTGGTGATGGACACGGTGCGAGGTAAGCAAGTTGACGAGGCGATTGCCATACTGCGGTTTTTGCCGCAGGGCGGGGCCAAAGAGGTCTCGAAGGTAATCAGCAGCGCGGCGGCTAATGCCGAGAACAATTTCCAGATGCTGCGCGAAGACCTGTATGTCAAGCGCCTGTACGCCGACGAAGGGCCTGTGTTCAAGCGGTTCCGCGCTCGCTCACGAGGCATGGCCTCGCCCATCATCAAGCGCACCAGCCACATAACGGCGATAGTGGAAGAACGCGAAGATTACTAGTCCAAAAGGGGGAGATTATGGGACGTAAGGTCCACCCGGTAGCATTCAGACTTGGTATAAACAAAGATTGGGAGTCGCGGTGGTATGCAGACCGCAACTACAGCGAGCTGCTGCACGAGGATGTGCGTATACGGCAGATGGTGGGCCAGCGTCTCACAGGGGCGAGCCTATCTAAGGTGGAGATACAGCGCTCCGCCAACCAGATAGAGATCACCCTCCACACGGCCAAGCCGGGCATCGTGATCGGCAAGGGCGGCCAGTCGGTGGATTTGCTTCGCAAGGATTTGGAGACCTCCACCGGCAAGAAGGTAAAGGTCAATATCGAGGAAGTAAAGCAGCCTGAGCTGAATGCCTACTTGATAGCCGAGAGTATCGCCGAGCAGTTAAGCCGCCGCGTGTCTTACCGGCGGGCTATGAAGCAGTCGGTGATGCGAGCTACACGTGCCGGGGCCAAAGGGGTGAAGGTGCGTATCTCGGGCCGGCTGGGTGGGGCCGAAATGGCCCGCTCGGTGTGGGAGCGCGAGGGCCGTGTGCCTCTGCACACGATCCGCGCCGATATTGACTATGGGCAGGTACACGCCCACACCACCTATGGCCGTATCGGCGTGAAGGTGTGGATATACAGAGGCGACGTGATAGAGCACAAGGGTGGCGACATCCTGTTGCAGCAGGAGCGCCCGGCGGCTATGGCCCAGCCTCGCCCCGACCGCCCGCGCCGCGACCGTGCTGAGCGCGGAGAACGAAGCGAGCGGGGAGAACGGGGAGATCGCCGCGAAGGGGGCAGAGGTGGAGGCGGGGCCAACGCCAATATCCGCCCGACGCAGCCGCCCCCAGGGGGCGCGGCTCGCCGGTCCAGACCTGCACAGGAGCAGCCCGCTCCCAATGCCGAGATTTCGGTGAACCCGCAGCCTCAGCCGGCCGACCCGGCGCAGATCGCTGAAACTCACGAAGTAATAGGCAATAGCGAAGGGGAATAAACAGTTATGTTGATGCCCAAGAGAGTAAAGCACC
>JBBSIX010000061.1:0-13831 GCA_038231875.1 Chloroflexia bacterium
GAGGGGGCAAGCCTCGAAGATAGATGCCAACACCTTCTTCCCCGGCTGCCAAACCCCTTGAGGTAGTGCAGGGTAGCCAAGCAATAGGGTAAGTAAAGAGCCTCCCGTGCAGATTGCGACGGGAGGCTCTTTCCGGTACGGGCCGTGCTTCGCCGCGTCACCTGGCTAAGAACTGCCTCACCTTCTCACGCCATAACTCAGGCGCGAACAGATAGAGCGACTCGTGCCCCGCCCCTGCAAAACTTACAAACTCTTTGGGGCCGTTGAGATGGCTGTAAATAAGATTGGTTTCTTCCGCGCTTACGCGGGGGTCGAGATCGCCGTGCATAACAAGGGCAGGGCTTGTTATCTGCTCCGCGTACTGAGCAGGGTTATGTGCAAAGCCGTTAAGCCCGTTCTGTACGCTGCCCCAGAACACAACCAACTCCGCCCCCGGCGTGGCCGGCAAGCCCAGGGCGTGGAAACGGTTGCCCACTGTCGAAAGTAAGCTGCCGAACGAGCTTTCCAGGATAAGGGCATCGGGGCGCACCCCTTCCACCGCCACAGCGCGCATCACCGCCGCGCTGCCCATAGACACCCCGTACAGCGTTATCGCCCTGCCGGGCCACTCCTGACGCGCATACTCTACGGACCGGGCCACATCTTCGGCCTCGCGCACCCCGAGCGTGGTGCTATCCCCGCTCGACCCACCGGCTCCCCGGAAGTCCACCAGGAACGCGCTGTAGCCCATTTCGTGCAGCGCCTTTGCGGGGGCGAGCAAGCTATCTTTACTCGCGGCATAGCCTGGGAACATCAGCACAATGCCTCGTGTTTCTATGTGCGGTACATACCAGCCTTCGAGGTACTGCCCACCAACCATCTCTATCCGGCGCGTTTCATATTCCAGACCGGCATCCGAGGGAGTGAGGCTGTTTTGGGGCCTGGGCAGGCTCACCCCCGTCACGATGGTCCAACTTCTTTGGACGAACGACAACGCCTCCGGTGCAGCCGTGCGTTGGCCGCCGGAGGCGTAGTGGGTCATAGCACGCGCCTGCATAAAGGCTACGGCGTTCGCCAAAACGAAAGCTGCCAGGAGGCCGGCTAAACAGACTTTTCTCCAGTTGGTGCGAAGCAATCGGGCCATTGTAATTGTAGGTTGCCTCGGGCGAAGGATAACGTGCCGCACACGGTTCTACGCCAGGAACTCAGCCAGCATACCGGCCACCCAACCGGGCTTCTCCTCCGGGACCCAGTGGCTGCTATCGGGTGCGCGCTCCACACGCAGGTTGGAAACCCACTGCTCCGTCCCCTCTATCAACTCAGGCACAAGTGCAAAGTCCAACATACCCCATAGCAGCATCGTGGGGCAGACGATAACCGGGTGATCTTCACGCAGCAACTGTGGGGCGGAACGCGCCAATGCCCGGTAATAATTGAGCATGGCGGTAGCGGCCCCGGGTTGCTGGACGTTGTTCCGGTACACATCGAGCGCCTCATTGGGAAAAGCGCCCGGCACAGCCGCCGTAAGAGGCAGCGACCAGCCCAGGGAGAGCCGCAGCGCCGCTTCCGGCAAAACCGGCAGCTGAAACAAAAAGACATAGTAGCTGCGGAGCAACTGCTCGATATGGCGCAGTTCTCGAGAGTAAGCCGCCGGGTGAGGTGCGTTGATCACCACTAGCTTCTTTACCCGTTCCGGGTAGTACATCGCCAGATGCCAGGCGACCACCCCGCCCCAATCATGGCCCACGATGTACGCCTGCGTCGCGCCCAACGCCTCTATCAGCGCAACTATATCCTGGGCTACTGTGTCGAGCTTGTAAGATTCTACGCCCTCCGGTTTGCTGCTCAGGTTGTAGCCCCTCATGTCGGGGGCGATCAGGCGAAACTGCCCTTCCAGATGCGGCATAACGTAGTGCCACGCGTACCAGCACTCCGGGAAGCCGTGCAGCAGGATAACGGGCAGTCCATCCCCGCTGCCCATCTCGGCGTAGTGCAGCCGCACCCCATTGACATCAGCGAAACCATGCCGCCAGGGGCCGCTATACTGGGTTGCATGAGCGCGCCGCTCCAATTCGGGGTCGGGCGGAGCAACGGCCACGCGCCTCGCCGCCATGAAAACGCCCGCGCCCACCGCTCCGAGTGCCAAAGTTGCCGTACCCCATCTTTTAGCCATAGCCATACCCCCGTCTCTAGACATCTTTGCCGCCGCCCGCCACCACCTGCGCGTGGTTCAAGGCCGCCACCAGCGACACGCCGCCCACTACATTGCCCAGCAGGGTAGGTAGTATAAAGCCTGTGAGGACCATACCCCAGGTCGCCCCGCCGGTAAGCGCCATATAGAACATCTCGACGGATCCCGCTATAATATGCGCGAACCCGCCAAGCCCCACCATAAAGGTCATGATGATTATAACCATAACCTTCGCTGTATCGGCGAACGGCAGCAGCCAGACCAGCAGGGCGATCAGCCAGCCCGCGAACAAAGCGCGGATCGTTACCGTCCAGAAGTCTGGACCCATAGCGTGCCGGCCTATCTCGATAAAGGCGCGATGTACACCGTCGCCGAACACATTAGTATTGCCTATCACCCAGGCAAAAACAAGCGCACCTATCAGGTTGGCCGCCAGCACCACGCCCCACAGCCGCAGCAGGTTGAGCAGCGTCGTCATTTTGCGGCGAGTAAGCAGGGTGAGCATCGGGGTGAGGGTGTTTTCGGTGAACAGCTGCTGGCGGCCCAGGATAACGATCAGGAAGCCGATGCTGTAGCCGAACTTGGAGAGGAGGGGCCGCCAGGGTTCGTCGGGCAGGCTGCTCTGGATAAGGGCCTCGGCCACGAACGAAAAGCCCATGCTAAGCCCTGCGGCCAATGCCGACCAAAACAGCGCACTGGTAGGCCGCTTTAGCTCGTCTTGCCCCTCTCTACGTATCGCCTCGTAAACCACCGACGCGCTGATAGCCGAGCGCTCCTCAGCCTCCTCCTCGACCTTCTCGTCTACATGGAGCGGGTTGCTTTTCTCCTGATCTTCCTCGATCTGCTCCTGCTCGTTCAGCGCGATGTTTGCCAAGTTAGGTGCCTCAGTTCGCGAATATGATCTTCATCTTCAAGTCGTCTATATCTTTCCGCAGGCGAGCGATGTCGCGGGCGGAGATATTCCGGTGGATAGGGTCGCCGTCGGACATGCGATGCTTGCGGAAGGCCAGTTCGGTCGCCAGGTCGAAGAACTTGCCGACTTGTCGCCAGCGTCTGAAGCCCGATGAGAAAAGCACCGACCAGCGCACACCCCAGCGTCGCCGCCCCGAAAGCAACGTCTCGTACTCGTCGGGTGTGAACCGCCCCAGGGCCACTTCTTCCCACAGTGTATCGCGTATAACATGCCCCTCGCGCACGCTCGATATTATCGCCAGCGCCACCACCAGGGCGATGCCGCCGAAGTCGCCGGCTACTATTGCAAGGCACGTGCCCAGCACCAGGCCCGCCTGCCGCTCGTCGCTGCCGTATACGCCCACCAGCGAGGCAAGCAGGTTGTGCATACCGTGAAAGAACATCGCCGCGCCAAGCCCCAGCGTGGGCACAATGCCGCGTTGCCAGCCCAACTTGAGCGAGCGCGCCAGGCCCAACGCTGCGCCCGTAAAGGCGGTGAACATGCTGTGGTTGAGGCCGAACAGCCCCGCCCGCAGTATCCACAGCGACACCATGCCGGCTATATCCGGCGGCCCTCCTTCCGGCACGTCCCTGTAGGCCGCCGATTGCAGGTAGAGCACGTTCTCCACCATTGCAAAGCCCAAACCCACCATCGCCCCGTACACTATGCCGTCCAGCACGTCGTCGAACTCGCGCCGATACGCCAGAAAGAGCACTACCAGGATAATCGCCTTTGCCGACTCCTCTACGATGGGGCCGATCAGGCCGGCCTCAGCCACTTCACGCGGCTGGTCGGCCACGATAAACTCGCGCAGCGGTAAGCCCGCCCCGATTTCGAGGGCCAGCGCCAGCAAGACGGCAGGCACAGCGCCCCACAAAAAGGCTACCACCAGCAGGGGTAGCGGCTCTTTCTCGTACCTATCGAGCCACCACACCAACAGGGCATATATCAGAGTGGGCACCAGGGCCAACACAGACGCCAACAGGATCACCGAAAAGAGGTCCATACGCAGCATTCTACACCTAGTTATACGCAGTAACAAGAGCTTTGGCGTTGGATTCTTGGACACGAGGCTCACGAAGTGTTGGGGTTGAGGTTTTCAACACGAAGTTGCGAAGTTGCGAAGATAAGAAGGTTCTTATGGGTTGTTGGCCAGGCAGGTGGGGCGTACTGAGTTGCGCTACCCCTGCTTTCTAATCTGCACCACCAGCATGCCCACCCCCACCAGCGCCATGCCCGCAAGCTCCAGCAGGCTCAGCCCCTCGCCTAGAAAAAGCCAGGCAAGGAGGGCTATTTGCACCAGCATGGCGCTGTTGATGAGGCTCGACTCGACGGCGGAGAGGGTGCGTAATGTGTGGTTCCACAAGGGAAAGGCCAGTGCGGTATTCACCACCGCCAGCCAACCTATTACTGCCCAGTTGAGCGGGCTGAGTGCGGGTACGCCCTGCACAAGCGTGCCGAGGGCAAGCAGCGTAGCCGAGCCGATGCCCATGCTCGCCGTCGTCACCGCGATGGGGTGCAACCTCCGCTCTCTGTTTATCCCTCTGCCCAGCACCGACGATGCGGCGTTGGCGAGCACTCCTACGGCCACAAACGCTATTCCCGCAGCCTCTTGCGCCGCAAAAGATACCGGGAAGAAGTAGAGGAGTATGCCCAGCAGGTACAACCCCATGCCACCCCACTGCCTGCCTGTCGGCCTCTCCATAAGGAAGAAGACCCCCAGCAGAGCCACCACTACGGGTGTGAAGTTGAGCATCAGACTGACCGTGACGGCAGGCAGGTAAGCCAGGCCCAGGAACTGCGCCCCCTGTGTCACCGCGATAAACAGCACACCAAGTGTGATGAGCCGCAACCAATCACGCCTGGGAAGGAGGCGCAGCGCCGCCAGGTGGCCTCCCCGCGCCGCAAAAGGCAGAAGGCACAGAAAAGCCAACATGTAGCGTAACCCCGCGAAAGGCAGGGCAGGTATATCCTTCAAGCCCCACTTGATGAGCACCCACGAGGTAGACCAGAGGAAAGTAACAAACAGCGCCTGCCACACAGCGGCGAGATGGGAAGATTGAGCGCGAGCGGCAAGTTCGGCGTTGTCGCCGCGAACGGAGCGATTAGGGAACAAAAAAGCACCTCCAAAAAGACAAAAGCGGATAGGGACGCGCGCAAGCGCATCAACCTATCCCCTCTGACCTTTTCCTTCTCGAGGTGCCCACCGCAGTTGCGGCTCTCGTAGCGCTCGGTCCAGACCCACTCAGGCGGAACCCTAGCTACCCTTCGGTTGTAGGTGTAGTATAGCAGATGTTGTTGCTGCCTGCCAAGCTGTTATTTATTGGTGATTACCCACATCTCAAGCGGTTCAAGCGGTGCTTGATAGCTATGCCGGCAGGTGAGGGTATACTACACTTTGTCATTCCGAACGTAGTGAGGAATCAGTGCGCCTGTAGGATAGCCGGAATGGAGAGCGTTACGTTGTACAAGTGAAGGAAGGCACTTTGCATGTCGAGTCTCGGCTCCACCGACTGATTCCTCACTACGTTCGGAATGACAAAGTGTAGTGAGCATGAGCGTAACCAGTGTGGGTTGCGCTCCGAATCAGTATGCCTGCATGGTGCTAGGGAGACTTATTCCTCGGTTCTTGGGTTCTTGGCGTAGCCAGTTCAGGCCAATTCAGGCAGTTCAAGTTCGGAATGACAAATGGTAGAGGGTTCTTTTTGAGGAACACCCAACTGGTATATAATAAGGTGCTGCACGACCAATATTTTCCGGCATCTATGGGAGGAACGCCTCTATGGACAACAGCACAGCCGCCAACGACCTTACCCTCACCCTCTTGCGAACTTTCTTCGATTACTCCATCTGGGCGCGCGCTAGAGTGCTTGATGCCTTACAAGGGTTGGACGAGGGAGAGTTGCGCGCCCCGCAAGGCGAGAAGTCCGGCGTGTACGGCTCTATCTTCGACACGCTGGTCCACCTGGCCGCCTCGGAGTGGCTGTGGGTGCAGCGTTGCATGGGGCAGTCGCCGATGCGCTCGCCCAAAGGGGAAGATTTCGCCGACTTGCACGCCCTGGTAGACTGGTGGAACGGCGTGCATGCTGATGCGGTGAACTACCTTGCCAACATAGGCGAAAGCGACCTGAACACTGAGATTACTTACTTGGGGCCGGACGGCAAGCGGCGCACCCGCCGAATCTGGCACATGCTGCTGCAAGTGCCCAACCACCAGACCGAGCACCGTGCTCAGATAGCTACCATGCTGGGGCAGATGGGCATACAGGTTCCGCAGACCGACCTTGTGGTCTATTTGAGCGAGGCGGCACAGACTGTATAATCACAGAGCTTGCCTTCATCCCTGGCTCACCTAGCTGTAGAAACGTAAGCGGTCAGACTTGGGGTTGAGGAACTGTAAGAGGTAAACTGTAGGGGCAGGCACGGGGGTTCTTGCTTCGCAATGCAGGCCCCTACAGACCGTTGCCCCAACCCAACTGTGAACACTTACGGGCTAGGCTAGGCTGGGCGAGTAGCAGACAGCATGGAAGCAAAGTATCCGACACCACAACACAAGCACGCAGCAGAAGCCCTTACAGGCTTCTTTGCTGAACAGGACGGCTTTGAGGCCGTCCTGTTGGTCAATTCGTGTGCTCGCGGCAAAGCCGTCCCCGACAGCTGCCTGGACATCACGGTGTTGGCTTTGCCCCAGACCCTTGCTCTGGACCGCGAGGCTCTGGAAAAGAGATGGGAGGAGTATTACAACACAGCCGATGTGTTCAGACAGTTGGAAAAGGCGGGGAAGTTTTCCGAGGTGCATCTTGATATAGTGGATGGGTTGTTCAGGCCGGGCACGCACGAGTGGACAAGCGGTCCCGATCCGTTTGAGTTGGAGATCGGGAATGCGTTGGCATACTCTGTGCCGCTATGGGAAGGGAGCGACTACTACAGGCGGCTCCAAGCGAGGTGGCTACCCTACTACAGCGAGGACCTACGCCGCGAGCGTCTCCAGATAGTACTCCGCTTTTGCTTCAACAACCTGGACCACATCCCCTTGTACGTAGAACGAGGCTTGTATTTCCAATCGTTCGATCGCATGTACAATGCTTACCGCGAGTTCCTGCAAGCCTTGTTCATCTCGCACCGCCGCTATCCTATCGCCTATGACAAGTGGATACGCGAGCAGGTGGTAGAGATACTGGGCCTGCCGGAGCTGTACGCGGAGTTGGTGGGCCTGTTTGAGATAAAACAGTTCGAGAGCAAAGAGCTTACGGAGAAGGCGGAGAGGCTGCGAGGGCTGTTGGGGGAGTATGTTCAACAGCCAAGTTACCGCCTCAAATCTTGACGATTTCGTCATAAAAATATGAGGGCCAAAGACTATGAATAATAAGGAGCGATGGTCTCTCTTTAGCGAATGGGTGCTGGCTAACGTAGTGGACCTGGCAGTGGGGACAGTTGCGCTGGCTGTGTTATTGAATCTGAGGTCAGGTCAGACTCAGACAGTTACCAACAACTCTAACTTCTCCTTATATTTGTTTGCCCTATTAGCTGTACTGGTCGCAACCGGCCTCGCTACGGGGCTTGCAGTGGGCCTGGGGCAAGCCTGGGTTTTGAAGCGCTATATATTTGTACAAGAGCGGCACTTACCGAGAGACTGGGTGGCAGCTACTATCCTAGGCAGCTTGGCCGCATGGTTCGTAGGTAGCATTGCTGGGTTGGCCGGAGGCTACTCTATAGGACTCCTCACCGGCTTCATTGCTACAGTGCTAGGGTTCGGTCAATTTGTTGGAGTTGCCATCGGGGGTTTGGTTGTTGGAGGAGCTTGTGCCGGAACTGTTATTGGGCTGGCGCAGAGCCGAGCATTCAAAAATCACAGCCAAGATATGCTTGGGTGGGTGTGGGCCAACGCTTTGGCCGGCGCTGGATTTACACTGGTCTTCGGCGCACTGGCAACTCTTGCCACCACTCCCATATGGTTTACACTCGTGACAGCTATTGGGGGAGCCATATATGGAGCGATAACGGGCAGAGTTGTGCTGCGCGAAGCATCAATAATAGCAGACGGATCAAAGCCGAACGTGAACATATCGGCACAGTTTGTTGATGCCGAATCTAAGTAGCACTGTATTTACCAGTGTAGAGCGTTTAGGTATACGTAGGGCAGAGAAGGAAGAAAGCCTGATGGAGATCCAACCTAGCGCTGTAATATAGTGTGTTGTAAGCGAATCACCCTTGAAACCAAAGGAGAACAACAACCAATGGCAACCACAACCCAACTTAACACCCAACCTCTAAGCTCGAACACCCACAAGTGGGTCTACCTGTTCAACGAGGGCAACGCCAAGATGCGCGACTTGCTGGGGGGCAAGGGCGCCGGCCTGTCGGAGATGACCAACGCCGGCCTGCCCGTGCCGCCGGGGTTCACCATCACTACCGAGGCTTGCCGGGCCTACCTTGCCAACGGCAAACGCTTCCCCGAAGGCATGTGGGAGCAGACGTTGGACGCTCTGCACAAGGTCGAGGCCGAGACGGGCAAGCGGCTGGGCGACCCCCAGAACCCGCTGTTGGTGTCGGTGCGCTCCGGGGCCAAGTTCTCCATGCCGGGCATGATGGACACCATCCTCAACCTCGGCCTCAACTCCGACACTCTCCAGGGGCTGGTCAAGCTCACCGGCAACGAGCGGTTTGCCTACGATGCCTACCGTCGCTTTATCCAACTCTTTGGGCGCATAGTCATGGGTGTGGAAGCCAAGCACTTCGACAGCCTGCTGGACAAAGCGAAGGAGGAGAAAGGCATGAAGCTCGACACCGACCTGAGCGCCGAAGACCTCCAAAAGCTGGTGGAGCAGTTCAAGGCGGTGGTGCAGCGCGAGGCGGGCCGCCCCTTCCCCGACGACCCGTATGAGCAGCTGCGCCTGGCGATAGAGGCTGTGTTCGGTTCGTGGAACTCGCCCCGCGCCTTCGCCTACCGCAATGCTCAGGACATCCCCCACGACCTGGGCACGGCGGTCAATGTGGTGATGATGGTGTTCGGCAACATGGGCAACGATTCGGGCACCGGCGTGGCCTTCACCCGCAATCCCGCCAGCGGCGAGCGCGAGATGTACGGGGAGTTCGTGGTGAACGCCGAGGGCGAGGACGTGGTGGCCGGCATTCGCACTCCCCAGAAAATCTCCCAACTCCAGGAGACGATGCCCGAAGTGTACAGCCGGTTCGGAGAGATCGGCCAACGTCTCGAAAACCACTATCGCGACATGCAGGACATGGAGTTCACGGTGGAGCGAGGCAAGCTCTATATGCTCCAGACCCGCTCCGGCAAGCGCACCGCCGCCGCCGCCGTGAAGATGGCGGTAGAGATGGAGGGCGAAGGGCTAATCTCCAAAGAGGAGGCTTTGCAGAGGGTGGAGCCGGGCCATGTGGTGCAACTGCTCCTGCCGCGCTACGACGAAGGGGCCAAAGAGCAGGCGCGCAACGAGGGTAGGCTGCTGGCGAAAGGCTTGAACGCGGCTCCCGGGGCCGCCACCGGCAGGGCTATCTTCACGGCTGACAAGGCGGCTGAGTTGGGACGCAATGGCGAGGCGGTGGTGCTGGTGCGCGAGGAAACCAACCCCGAAGATGTACACGGCATGATCGCGGCGAAGGGCGTGCTCACAGCCAGGGGTGGGGCCACTTCCCACGCGGCGGTGGTGGCCCGGCAGTTCGGCAAGGTGTGCGTGGCGGGGGCCGAGAACGGCGGCCTGCATGTGGACGACGAGGCGGGCTACTTCACCGCCGGGGGCAGGACGGTGCATGAAGGCGAGGTGATCTCGATAGACGGTACGACCGGCGAGGTGTTCCTGGGGCCGATTGCCCTTATCGAGCCTAAGTTCGAGGAGGAGCACGACCTTATCACCCTGCTGGGCTGGGCCGACGAGGTGCGCCGCCTGGGAGTGTGGGCCAACGCCGACTACCCGCGCGATGCCTCCAAAGCCGTTGCTTTTGGGGCTGAGGGGATCGGCCTGTGCCGCACCGAGCATATGTTCTTCGAGGAGGAACGCCTGCCCCTGGTGCGCCGCATGATCCTGTCGGCGGCTGAGGGCACACGCCTGCTTGAGGCGCTCAGCGCCGCCAGGGAGGAGTTGGAAGGCGTTGAGGAGGGGCGGCGGGCGCAGGCCGAGGAAGCTTTGCAGAAGGCCCAGGAAGCCGCCGACAACTCGCAGGCGGTGCAGGACTACCGAGACGCGCTTGCCCAACTCGGCGAGATACAACAGGGCGACTTCTACGGCGTGCTCAAAGCGATGGAGGGCAAGCCGACTGTGATCCGCCTGCTCGACCCGCCCCTGCACGAGTTCCTCCCCTCCCACGATGAACTGCTGGTCCAGACGACCGAGATGCGGGCGCGAGGCGAAACAGAGAGCGAGGAGTACCGGCGCAAGGCTCAATTGCTGGAGATAGTAAGCGGGATGCGCGAGCAGAACCCGATGCTTGGCTTGCGCGGTTGCCGGCTGGGGATACTCTACCCGGCCATCAACGAGATGCAGGTGCGGGCTATCCTGCAAGCCTCGCTGCAACTGCTCAACGAGGGGCTGGAGTCGCACCCGGAGATCATGATCCCCTTGGTGGGGCACGTCAACGAACTCAAGGTGGTGCGCGACATACTGGAAGATGTTGCCAGGGAGGTGGTAGAGGAGGCGGGCCGGGAAGTGCCCTACAAGTTCGGCACGATGATCGAGGTGCCTCGCGCCGCGCTGACTGCCGGGCAGATCGCCGAGTATGCCGAGTTCTTCTCCTACGGAACCAACGACCTGACGCAGACTACCTATGGCTATTCGCGTGACGATGCCGAGGGCAAGTTCCTGCTTCAGTATGTGGAGCGCGGCGTCCTGCCTGAAAATCCTTTCCAGGTGCTGGACCGCGAGGGTGTGGGCCGGCTGGTGAAGATCGGGGTAGACGAGGGCCGTAAGACCCGCCCCGACCTGAAGATAGGCATCTGCGGTGAGCACGGCGGTGATCCTTCCTCTATACAGTTCTGCCACCAGGCCGGCCTGGACTATGTAAGCTGTAGCCCCTACCGCGTGCCCGTTGCACGGTTGGCAGCAGCGCAGGCGGCCCTGGCCGAAGTGGAGAAAGACAAGTAGAGTTGGCGCTGGGTTTTTAACACGAAGATCGCGAAGTTGCGAAGATACGAAGGTTTTGTGGGGTGCGGATGAGGAGAGTGGAGGATGTGAGTATGGAGAGGGGGCGGCGTGGAGAGATTCCGTTTATGCGGAATAGCGTTGTAGAGGAGGCGCTTGATGATCTTTCTAGAGGCGTGATTGGCGCTGCCATAGAAGTTCATCGATGTATTGGGGCGGGCTTCCCGGAGTCCGTTTATGAGAAGGCCCTGTGTGTGGAGCTTGAAATCCGAGGCATACCTTTTGCGTGCCAAGCTCCGGTAAAGGTAAACTACAAAGGGAGAGTGGTAGGCGAAGGAAGGATGGACATATTGGTAGATAGTGCTCTGGTTGTTGAATTAAAAGCAGTGGATACGCTGTTGCCCGTCCATTCTGCCCAACTTGTCTCTTATCTTCGTGCCGCGGGAGTGACACTCGGTTTGTTGATCAACTTCAATGTGCAGGTCCTAACCGAAGGCGGCATCAAACGTAAGGTCTATATCTCCTAACACTACACCTACCCCAACAACTCACACCACAAAATCTTCGTACCTTCGCAACTTCGCGATCTTCGTGTTGAAAAGAAAGAAAGACTATGCAGAACACACAATCAACATCCCATACCGTAAGAGAGCGGATCGAGTCGGAGGAATACGCCCGCCTCTCCCCCCTCGCTGCTAAAGCGGCAGAGGCTGCGCGACCCGTGCCGGAGGAACCTTCACCCCTCCGCACCTCCTTCATGCGCGACCGCGACCGCATCATCCACTCCAAAGCCTTTCGCCGCCTCAAGCACAAGACCCAGGTCTTTATCGGTCCCACCGGCGACCACTATCGCACCCGCCTGACCCACACCCTTGAGATGTCCCAGATCGCCCGCACGATGGCCCGCGCCCTACGCATGAACGAGGACGCTACCGAGGCGATTGCCCTGGCCCACGACCTGGGGCACACCCCCTTCGGCCATGCAGGTGAAGATGCCCTCCGCCAAATCTACGACCAGGGCTTCAAGCACAACTACCAGTCTCTACGCATCGTGGACTACCTTGCCCGCGACGGCGAAGGGCTGAACCTCACCGATGAGGTGCGCGAGGCCCTGGTCACTTCGACGCCGGTGGAGGAAGGGCTGTCGTCTGAAGGGACCGGGAACGGCTCCATCGAGTCGAAGCTGGTCAAGCTGGCCGATACGATTGCCTACATCAACCACGACACCGACGATGCGATTCGCGCCCGCATTATCCGGGAGAGCGATGTGCCGGCCGAGGTGGTGGAGGTGTTGGGCAACAAAAACTCTGCGCGTATCAACAGCCTGGTGGCGGATATAATAGAGCAGAACTGGGCAGTGGCCTACCCTGATGCGGAGCTTGCCGGGCAAGATAGGTGTGAGGTAGAGCTAAAGGTCAGCCCGCACATCGAGCACGCCGCCGATACCCTCAAACAGTTCCTGTATCAAAGAGTGTACATCGGCTCGGAGGCCAAAGCCGAGGTAAGCAAGGTGGACCACCTGATAGAGTCGCTATTCAACTACTTCTGCAACCACATCGAGGAACTGTCCCCTGAACTGCGCCGCAACCCCCGCAACGAGCCGAACGAACGTCTGGTGGTGGACTATATATCGGGCATGACCGACCGCTTCGCCATAGCCACATTCGAGCGCATTTTCGTGCCCCACTCGTGGAGCGTCTAGTTGCCCGGTCACAATAGCTCTACACCCGTTGCTGCCCTGTACAGGGCGATGCCCACAGATATGGGTAGGCTAAGGGAGTCTATCTCCAGGCTGTGCCTGATCCGCACCGGGGTTCCCACTGTACGATAGTGGGGCGGCAGGCCGGACGACTCGCTGCCGAAAACGAGGGCAGACGGTTCTCTAAAGGTCGCCTCCCTGAGCGACACCTCGCCGTCCGTCATAAAGGGGTAGAGATTGTGCCCCGCGTAGGCCGCTTGGTACTCCTCGAAAGTATCGAAATAGCAGGCGCGCAGGCGGAACAAGGCTCCCATCGAGGCGCGCACCACCTTCGGATCGAAGATGTCCACCGCCGGGCGCACGATGGCGAGGTCGCGCACCCCGAAGCCGAGCATGGTGCGGGCGATTGTGCCCAGGTTGCCCATGTCGCCGGGGTTTACCAGCGCAAGGTGATTTTTACCGGCGTCCAGGGTAGCGGTATACTTCCTGAATACGCCCACCGCAAAGGTGTTCTCTCTTTGCGACAGTCGGTCCACAGCCCTGTCGTTGGCCTCCAGCTTTATCCCGGCGCGAGCGCATATCCCCTCTATCTTGGCTACACCCTCGTTGCGCGCACCCCTGGAGCTTACCAGCACCTTCAGCACACTTTCCGGCTGGGCATCGAGGAGTTCCAGCGTCGGGAACACGCCCAGGGCATAGGAGTAGCTAGAGTCGCGCTTATACGGCTTGAGCGGCACGTCCATACAGAGGAGTATAAACGCCTGTGCGGGGGCAAACAAGGCGGCAGGCACAGGGAAATAGGGCTGATGCCTTTCGTCAATGTTGTACCTGAGCGGGCGTGATTAAAATAGCAGAGAGAGATTACCTTTGAGACGAGGATTAGCAATGTAAGCACGTTGACGCTTGTTGTAGTACCA
>JBBSIX010000062.1:0-13750 GCA_038231875.1 Chloroflexia bacterium
CAGCGTGGCGGCGTTTTGCGCGGCGGCTACTAGCCCCTCCAGGGGTCCGGCAGACATAGAAACCCCGCCCTGATACAGTACCAGGGCGGGGCGGTTCGCGCTCATAGGGGTTTACGTGACGGCGAGGTGTGCCGGGCCTAACTGAGTTCCGGTTCCAGCAGGCCGTAGTCGCCATCGTTGCGACGGTAGAGGACGTGCATACGCTCGTCGTCGGCGTTCCAGAAGATGAAGAAGCTGTGCCCAAGCAGTTCCATCTGCTCCACTGCTTCTTCCGGGTGCATAGGCTTGATACTGAACCGCTTCACCCTCACTATTGCCCCGCCCTCATCCGGGTCGGCCTGTTCTTGGTCGCCGGCGCTGTAGTATGCGTTGGGCGGTTGGGCGGGGGCGGCCATCTCCACCACGCTGGGCGCTGAGGTAGAAACGTTCATCATCGAGGCTGCCGACCTACCCAGGCCGTCTTGCCCCTTCTTGCGGCGGCTCAGGCGGGTCTTGCGCCGCTCAAGCTGCCTGCTCAACCGGTCGCAAGCCTGGTCCACTGCCGTGAGCAGCTCGTCGTTGGCAACCTCCGAGCGCACTATATCGTGGCGGGTGTGCAGGGTGAACTGGGCCACATACTGGAAGCCCTGCGAGTTGTGACGTATGGGCTGCTGCGACAGCAGCACCTCTGCCGACTCCAAGTCTTCTACATGCCGGTCGAACCGCTCCAGACGCTTTCCTATATGCTCCTCGATATCTGGTCTCAACTTAAAATTCCTTGCTCTTATTGCTGTTTCCATATGCCAACCTCCTACAACAAATAAAGGACCGGGCGCCAAGGGCGTGGGGCCGAGCGCTACATCTACTCAGTCCTCGTTCCTCACCACTCAGTCCTCGCTAAGTGCGCGTGGAGGGAATCGAACCCCCGACGCAGGGCTTAGGACGCCCTCGCTCTATCCCCTGAGCTACACGCGCATCACACGCACCCATTATACCCTAGCGGTCCGGCTCGTTTCAAGCAGGATACGCCTCTCTCGCAGGTCGTACTCGCCCCCCGCAGCCAGTACATCAACCTGCAAAGGGCCAATCGAGATGGCGGCGCCGGGCGTAGAACCGGGGGCCGTGTTTACCTCGGTGCGCGAGCCGTCCACGAAGTAGACCACCCCTGTGCCTACCACCGTGCTGTGCCCATCGCTCCTGAGCAGAAGGCAGGTGTTCTCGTCAATGCCCACACCCAGCGCCGCCGGGTACTCGGCCACCGAGGAAGCAAGGCGTGGGAAGCGGCCACGCGCCCCGAAGTGAGTGTCTATGATAATGTCCTCGCCTGCCCAGCCGAGGCCGTGCGACATCTGCACTATGCCCATGCGAAGCTCACCCGTGCCCCCGCCGGCCACCAGCATCGGCCTGCCCATAGCAGTCGCCCCGGCGCTGGTTCCCGCCACCACCGCCCCCCGCCCGTAAGCATCCATAATAGCGCCCTCGGCTGCCGACCTGTCGAGCACCTGCGCCAATCTGTACTGGTCGCCGCCCGTGATAAAAATCCCCGAGGCGTTCCTCATCAGATAGGCGGTTTCCTCGGCCTGAGCCTCGTCGTAGTTGCGAATGTAAGGCGCATGAATGTGCGCCGGGTCCACCCCCAGCCGAGTGAAGATACGCACATACTCGTCGCGCAGTATCTCAGGGTGACGGGTGGCCGCAGTGATGATCACAATGTCGCGCAAGTCCGAACGGCTCTCAGCCTGCCCCACTAACCGCAAAAAGAGCCGGGCGAGGGTGGCCTGCGGGTCCAGCCTGTCGGCCCCCCCGATGATCATCAAGTAACCCGAGGTCTCCCACTCGGCCGGCGCAGCCTGGGTAGCCTGGGTCAGGGGGTTTTGTGGATCGCTATCTGCTTTGCCGTTGTTTGAATTCATAATGTGGAACGTAACTCAGGACGTAACATGGGACGTGATTCAAGCCTCCATACTGCTATAGCTTGCGACCGTTGGGCGATTGCGTCATCGGTTCGCGGAGCGTGTCGCTGCGGGCGCGCTGCTCACTACCGCCGTCGGGCAGTTCGCAGAAGAAGCTGTCGTTCAGATTGGCCGACAGCGATTTGCCGAGGCGCTTCACCAGCTCTATCGTCTCGTCCACCTGGTCCACGAACAGCACCACCAGGTCGCCCGAACGTGTCATCTCAAGAGCCTGGGTAACGGCTTCCATCTCATCCTCGATAATGCTGATGGGCAGCGAAGGCTGAGTGCGAATCACCGTGTCGGCGATCAGGCGGGCCACCTCGCCGCGCTCCCTACCCCGCAGGTTCTCGTCCTCGCGCACAATTATCCTGTCGAACGTGTTGGCGGCCACCACCGCAAGCTCCTGTATATCCGCGTCTCGGCGGTCGCCCGGAGCCGCCACTACCCCGATTGTGCTGCGCGGGCGCATCTGGGCGATAGCGGCCTGTACCGCTTTGAGGGCATGAGGGTTGTGCCCGTAGTCCACGATAGCGCGAGCTTTGCCAATATTGAAGATATTAAAGCGGCCAGGGGCGTTCTTTTCGTCGGTCTGGAAGGTTCGTAGGCCGAGGCGGATCGAGGCGAGCGGCGCGCCCGCGCCCCAGCACACGGCGGCGGCGGCCAGGGCGTTTTGTATCTGGAATGGGATAAGCCCGCCGTAGGTCGCCGGGATGTCGGAGGCCCGCATCAACAGGTGTTCCTCCGAGCCTTCGGCCAGCACGATCACACCATTGCTGAAGTACACTGCTTTGCCGCCGTCCGCAAGATGGGCAGACAGCGCGGGAGCCGCACTATCCAGCCCGAAGAAGATTATCTTGCCGGGGCAGTACTCGGCCATGTCCACGCACAGAGGGTCCTCGGCATTGAGCACTCCATAACCGTCGGGGTCCACGCCTTCGATGACCACACGCTTCACGCGGGCCAACCGTTCCGGCGTTTCGATCCCTTCCAAACCTAAATGGTCGTTGGCGACGTTCAGCACGGCGCCCACTGTGGCCCGTTCCCAGGCTAGGCCGGAGCGCAGGATGCCCCCGCGAGCCGTTTCCAGCACAGCCACCTCTACCATAGGGTGTTGAAACACCGACTCTGCGCTGCGCGGCCCGGCGGAGTCGCCCTTGATACGCCGCACCCCGCCGAAGTAGATGCCGTCGGTGGTAGTCATGCCTACGTACTTTTTCATCGTAGAGTAGATGTGGGCGATCATGCGGGTAACGGTGGTCTTGCCGTTGGTGCCCGACACGGCCACCAGGGGCACGCGAGCCTCGGTATCGGGCGGGAAGAGCATATCCACAATGGCCTCACCGACCGGACGCGACTTGCCTTCCGAGGGGTAGACGTGCATACGCAGGCCCGGAGCGGCGTTCACCTCTACAATGCCCCCACTCTGCTCACCCAGAGGCCGCCGTATGTCCTCGCACACCACGTCCACACCGGCTATATCGAGGCCGATAGACTGGGCGGCAAGCACCGCCAGGGCCGCATTGTCGGGGTGAACCTCGTCCGTCACGTCGGTGGCGGTGCCTCCTGTGGAGAGGTTGGAATTGCCGCGCAAGAGCACAGCCTGCCCCGCAGGGGCAACGCTCTCCCAGTTAAGGCCCTGCTTGCCCAACGTAAGTTCGGCAGCCGCATCCATCCTGATGCGGGTGAGTGCCGAGCCGTGCCCCTGCCCGCGCCTGGGGTCTTCGTTTACGCGCTGCACAAGTTCGCGCACCGTACTACGCCCGTCGGCCACTACCTGCGCCGGGCGGCGTAGGGCCGCAGCCACGAGGTTGCCTCCTACTACCAGCAGGCGATAGTCGTTGCCCTGTAGATGTCTTTCCACTATCACATCCGGGGAGATTTCAGAGGCGAGTGCGTAAGCCGCCCGCACCTGCTCTTCGGTAGACAAGTTGACGCTCACCGCCTTACCCTGGTTGCCGTTATAGGGCTTGAGCACCACCGGCCCCCCAAGCCCTCGCGCTGCCGCCCACGCAGCGTCGGCATTGTCAACCACTTCGCCTTCCGGCACAGGCACACCCACTTTCTGGAGCAACGACTTCGTAAGCTCTTTGTCGGAAGCTACTTCTACACCGATATTCTGGGTGAAAGTAGTCTCGGCGGCCTGTATGCGGCGGGCGTGGACCCCGTGACCAAGCTGCACCAGCGACCCTCGGTTGAGGCGCAGCCAGGGGATATGACGCTTGCGAGCCGCGTCCACTATAGCCTGGGTGGAGGGGCCGAGCACATTATCCTCAGCGGTTTCGCGTATCTCGGCTATGCGCTCTTGTAAGTCAAAGGTCAACGGCCTGTTCTCGGCCAACGCCTCGGCAAGCTCCACAGCCAGGTATGCGGCCTGCTTCGCCGCCTCTGCGTCCTTGTAGTCCACCACAACGCGATACTGGCCGTAGTGCTGAGTGCCCCTCGTGCGCCCGAACCCTACATCCAGCCCGGCGAGCGACTGCAATTCAAGGATGATGTGCTCGATTATGTGGCCCATATAGGTGCCGATACGCAGCCGCTCAAGGAAGCCTCCGGGCCGCCCCTCCGAGCAGCGATGCTCCCAGAGGGTGGGCAGCGCCTCCACAAGGCGTTCGGTGAAGCCTTCGAGCTTGTCCGACGGAAGCTCCTCGTACTTACCGATGTTGGTCAGTATCTCCAGCACCGGCCTGTAGGCCCAGATATTTGCGCCTCTCAACACCTTTATCTTCTCGATTTTGATTTCGCTCATGGCATCTTCTCTTGTCGGTCCTCGGGTAGGCCGAGGCGGGTCATCGGGTCGTGGGTCTTGAGGAGTATTGTATAACAGGTTGACGCTTTGGGCAACTGGCTGCTAGCTGGTGATGACCCACATCTCTGTGCAGAACAACGAGCGCAACCCCAACTGTTCGCCGCTCATCTCCACCGACTGATTCCTCACTTCTCTCCTCTGAAAATAGTAGGGGCACGGCGCGCCGTGCCCCTACGGACGCGCATATTTTCATTGTCGGTTGTGGCATGAGGGCCATGATTACTCGGAATGACAATGGGTAGTATGTGCTGTTCTCGCCGGCAAGGTGGCCTATCATAGCTTGGGATTGGGCTAATCACCGGGGTTCTAAAGGAGCAGCGCTATCGGCGTCCTACGCCTTGTGAGAACCGCACGGTAGATGCCGGCACAAGCTATGCTAGGTGTAAGTAGGCAAGAGACTCAGGCGCGAACGAAACGCACGCTGTGTGCGTGGGAATGAGCGCCGAGACACTGAGAGGATACTAATGAACGTAGAGATAATTTATTGCCAGGAATGACACTATGGACCCAGAGCCGTCAGGTTGACGGACGAATTGATCAACGCCTATGGCGACGACTTGCAAACAATCCTGCTCAAGCGAGGCGAGAGCGGCACCTTTGATGTGTCGGTAGACGGCAAGAACGTCTATTCAAAAGCGCAGACCAAGCGCCACGCCGAACCGGGAGAGGTCGTTGATAAGATAAAAAGCATGCAAAGCTAGCGGCATCAAGGCCGCGTCCAGGAGGGGAGGTTCGAGAACCTCCCTTCACCCTAACTCTGGACATTTACCTGTTAGCCTCCAAGCGAGTTCTTGACGCGCCACACCCTCTCCGCTAAAATGGGGCATGCTTCCACAGCGTAGTGGAGGCTCGCACAAGTGTCGGCAGCAGATAAAGGGCGAGGTTGCACGGAATACAGAACGGTGCAACGGCAGGCTCCTCTCTGCCAGTATACAAAGGAGCATACTTCTATGGAAACACTTGAAAAAACCCAATCGCAGGCCGGTGCGTCCCCGAACGGCAACTCCGCAACAGCCTTGCCGCGTCCCACCCGTCCTCACCTCGACGACCTCGATATGCCCACCGGCAAGAAGGCCCGCCTGTACAGCCTTATGTACGAGCACGGCCCAGGCAACGGCACGATGATGCTGCTGCCTATTGATCAGGGCCTGGAGCACGGGCCGATAGATTTCATCGTGAATCCTCCCGCCCTCGACCCGGAGTTCGAGTTGAAGTTGGCCCTAGAAGGCAACTTTTCGGGCATCGTGTTTCACATCGGCCTCGCCACTAAGTATATGAACAAGTATGCGGGTAAGGTTCCCCTGGTGCTCAAGGTCAACGGCAAGACCAACATCCCATCCGATGCTCGCCCTTTTTCTACCCTCGATGCCACCGTTGAGGATGCGGTACAACTGGGGGCGCACGCCGTAGGCTACACCCTCTACGTCGGCTCGCCCCGCCAGGATGAGGACATTTTGCAGATAAACCAGGTGCGCCGCGACTGTGAGCGATACGGCATGCCCTTGATAGTCTGGGCCTACCCGCGCGGCGAGGCGATCAAGACTAAGGGCGGCAACGACTCCCTCTATGCGGTGGACTACGCGGCCCGCCTTGCACTCGAACTGGGAGCCGACGTGGTTAAGCTAAACGTACCGGAGCACGCCGGCGTTTCCCCCGATCAGCCCAAGCCCTACAATGAGATGGACCTGGGCTACGAAGGCTCGGTCGCCAAGGTGGTAGCCTCGGCAGGGCGGGCGATGGTACTCTTCTCCGGCGGCAGCAAGGTCAGCGACGAAGACCTGCTCACCAAAGCCCGCACCACGATGGAGAACGGGGCCACCGGCCTGATCTTCGGGCGCAACCTCTGGCAACGCCCCATGAACGATGCCATCGAGATCGCGGGCAAGATAACGGAGATAATGAGAGGCGTTTAGCCGGCTCCCACATGAGGTGCATGTGCAGGCAACAAAAACAGGTCGTCCTTGAGCGACCTGTTTTTGTTGCCCCGCAAGCCGCTCACAGCAGGCGCGCCTCCTATCTCGGCAAGGACCGCCAACCTGTTACTCGGAAGCAAAAAGCGATATAGTACACTGAAATGAAAAACAAAGTGAGGCAAAGCAACTATGTCACAACTATCTATATTGGGCCTGCTCGCGCACCCTGACGACGAGCAGGTTATGAGTGGGGTTTTCGCTAAGTCGGCGGCGGAGGGCATCAAGACCGGCTTACTGTGCGCCACTCGCGGCGAATACGGCGAGATCAGCGACCCCTCGCTGGCTACACCCGACAACCTGGGCAAGGTACGAGAAAACGAACTGAGAGCCGCCGGCGCCGTATTGGGCATCAAGTATCTCTACTTCCTGGACTACAAAGATTCCGGTTGGTTCGACAAGCCCGAAAACAGCGCCGCCGACTCGCTCAACATGGCTGAAACCGGCAAGGCGACCGGCAAAGTGGTAGAGGTAATACGCGCCTTCAAGCCTACCGTCATAGTGACGTTCGACCCCACAGGCGGCTACGGCCATCTCGATCACGTGAAGATATATCAACTAGCCATGCGCGCCTTTTCGGAAGCCGCCGATCCACAAAAGTACACTGAAGCGGGTGAACCCTGGCAGGCCGAGCGCATATACTTTTCCAGCTTCCCACGAAGCCAAATGGCCCGCTTCACTGAGATAATGCAGGAGCAAGAGGTGGAATCGAGCTTCAGCGCACTGGACTTCAGCAAGCTGGGCCTGGCCGACGACCAGATCACCAACGTGATTGACGTGCGCGAGTGGGTTCCCACTAAAGAAAAGAGCCTGAGCTGCCACCGCACCCAGATGGCCCCCGACAGCCCATTCAGCCGGCTACCCAAAGAGGTCCTGATGGAACTGCGCTCGAAGGAGCACTACGGCCTGGCCGAGGGCACACCCCTGCCCGACACCGAGGAAGCGCGGGGCGACCTGTTCGCGGGCTTGCGCTAAGGAACGGCACGATTTGTGCAGCAATATGCACTTCCAGTTTAGACATGAGGTAAATCATGGCAAAATCACAAAGCAACAAGACACCTAAAGACAAGCACGAAGCGGCAAAGCCCAACCCGCGCAAGCCCCCCACCGCCAGCGCACAAGACCTACAGGCGCGTAACGCCCGCCTCAAGCCCAACCGCACACTCAACGCTGCGAGCAACATGGGCGCACCCACCGAGGACGAACAGCTTCTCCAAAAGCCCGACCCCTCACCCGCAGACTTCACCCGCTCCGATACCTGGCGAGTGCTGCGTATCATGGGGGAGTTCGTTAGCGGTTTCGACACTCTGGCCCATGTGGGAGCGGCGGTTACGTTGTTCGGTTCGGCTCGAGTAACGGAAGAGGACCCAATGTACGGCCAGGCCACCGATCTAGGCCGGCTGATGGCCGAGCAAGGGTTTGCCGTCATCACAGGGGGCGGTCCAGGCGTAATGGAGGCAGCCAACAAAGGCGCCAAAGAAGCAGGGGGCATTTCTATAGGCTGCAACATCGAGTTGCCGTTCGAGCAGGGCACCAACGCATACGTAGACGTCTCGATCAACTTCCGCTACTTCTTTGTACGCAAGACGATGTTCATGAAGTACTCGGAGGCGTTCGTCATATTCCCCGGCGGGTTCGGCACGATGGACGAACTGTTCGAGGCGCTGACGTTGATACAGACCGGCAAGGTGCGTAACTTCCCGATTATCCTGTTTGGGAGCAGCTACTGGGGCGGTCTGTTGGACTGGATAAAGAAGACGATGCTGACCGAGAAGAAGATTTCGCTGGAAGACCTGGACCTGCTGGTTATGACCGACTCGGTGGAGGAAGCCTGCAATCACATAGTGGCCTGCTACAACGAGCGATGTTGGGAGGCCAAAGGGTCGTCTGAGGCGCAGAAAATCCAGGAGGAACTGCTGGATGCGCCTGGGGCGCTACAACCCGCAGGCGGCAACGGCCAGGCTCCAGGCAAGAGCGAAGCCCCACAAGGCGCGGCTAAACTAAAGAAGGGCGACGGCGAATAACAAAGGGGCCTGACCGTAAACCAGCCAGGCCCCTCTCCAAGTCGGGGTGAGAGGATTTGAACCTCTGACCTCATCGTCCCGAACGATGCGCGCTGCCGGGCTGCGCTACACCCCGAAGGTGTACCCAGTATAACAAAATCGGCTCGCGCCTGTCAACGCCAGATAAATGTTCAGACTTGGGGGTGCAGGGGATTCGCCCCTGCCGGGGTATGAGCGAAATGAATTGGCGCAGCCAAGAAGGGGGCGAGGTGTCCCCTGTTGTTCTCCTATCTAAAAGCCCCATCCCGCGTGCGGGAGGGAGGCATGGGGTGGGTCCTCATTGCCGAGATGCCGACTTTCTCCGCCTCAAGTGTGAACATTTACAAAGCCGCGAATTTGCTTGACACGGCAAATCGCTATTTGCTATAATGCGGTGCCACGCCGAAGTGGCGGAATCGGCAGACGCGCTACGTTCAGGGCGTAGTGCCCGTAGGGGCGTGGGAGTTCAAATCTCCCCTTCGGCACAAATAGCAGATATGTTCTGATTTTACGCACTAACAGAGCGCATAAAATCAGAACATTTTCATTTCTCCCACAATTGTGCCACATTTGTTTTCAGCATCATTAGGAGGTGCCCGCAATGAGGCTGTCCAAGCGGTCGGAGGCCCCGCGCTGCACGTACCGTGTATTATATCACCCCTGTCCCTGGCATACTTATTGCACCATACTGCTCTTGCCGACTACCCCTTCTTGTTTGTAGTAAAGAGTGAGAAACCCGTGCCCCAAGACAGCCCCGTAGATGCAACCGATTTCCCCGACAACGACCATGAGATGTCGGCTGCAGAAGCGCAAAGCGAGATAGCTGCCCTACCGCTTATCAGCGATACCCACTCGGAGGCCGTTGATTGGCTGGACTCCCATTCGACGGCTGTTCGGTCGGCTCTCGCAGCCGGCGTGGGTCCGGCGTCGAAGGCTGAAGGCTCTGCTATGGCCACCGTCGAGGCGAAAGCGGAGCAGGCAGTCAAGCCCGTTGTGGAGGCTACGGTCCATGCTACCCAGGTAGCGACCACCACCGCAAAGCAGGCTACCCAGCAGGTCACAGCGGCGGTGCAACAGCAAGCGCAGCGCATTACAGTCGCTCCCCGCAAAGCTCTCTATCGTGGTAAGCGTTTCCTGGCGGTGTATGGCGGGCTGGTGGGGGCGGCTGGGCTGCTGGCGGTGCTTGCCCGGCGCTACCGCTACTTCCCGGCGGACGTGGGCATCGCCCGCTTGCTGCAAAAGCCGAACGCTAAAGCCTATGACATGCTGATGCACGCAGTGAGCGAACTGGGCTGGCGGTGGATCAGCGTGGGCACGCGGGCCTCCCTCACCACGCTCATGTGGGCGGCGGGCTTCCGCATGGAGAGCGCCTTTACCCTCTCCACCTGGAGCGGCGACCTGCTTACCATCCTCATCAAGACCCGCGTGCTGCGCCCCCGGCCCACGCAAGACCTGGTGCGCGTGTTCGGCGAACTGGACGAGGCCAGCTTTCCGTCGGGGCACGTCGTCCACTATGTTACCTTCTACGGCTTTCTCTTCTACCTGGTATTTATTTACTTAAAGCAGCGCTGGTTCCGCACAGCCTTGCTGACCCTGCTGGCAGGCGTAATCTTGCTGGTCGGTCCGTCGCGCGTGTACATGGGGCAACACTGGCCCTCCGATGTGGGCGGCGCGTACCTGGTGGGGACCCTCTGGCTGGGCGTGATCATCGTCGCATACTTAGAGACCAAAGCCAACTTCACCCTGCATACCTACCCGCCTTTCTTCGTCAAGCGCCCTCAGCAGCTAACTTAATCAAAAGTACCTGTTGTAATACGCCTCCTGGGGGCGCGGTTTCGGTTTATACTGTAGTGGATAACACTACAGGGAGAACCGCATGGACAAACCCCCTTCCGAAGGCACACCACAGGACGCATACCCCGAACACACGCAGCCACCTGCACCAGCAGAGGGCGCAGCCCCGCCTCCCCTCGAAGGCGGGTTTGTGCCCCCGCCGCCCTATCTTATACAGGGGCAGCCACCCCCCTATCCAAGCCCTGCCACCAGCCCTCAACAGAGCAAGCGCACATTCAACAGGAGCATGGGTATTGCATGGGGGCTGGGGTTGCTTGCGGTTGTGTTGGCGACGGGCGCGTTTGCGGTTGGCGGCGAACCTGCCAGGTTCATGCAGGTGGGCATCCAGTTTATACCGTTGGCGATCCTGGCGGCGCTGGCCTATGGCGGCGTGAAAAACAGCACAGCCCGTATATTCACCTACATCTGGCTGGCGATTGTGGCGCTCGGACTGTTCGCCAACGCCTTGACCAGCGAGGTTCTGGCCTTCCTGAAGGCGGGGGTTCATCTTAACAATCCTAGCGCTGTCGGAGCATTCTCGGATATTTTCGAGCCGGGCATAGTGCCGGCCACACTCCTGACTTTGCTGCTCCTCTCGGCGACGGCAATAATAGCCATGTTGGTTCTGTGGAGACCGGTGCGGGTATTCCTCGCACGTTTCATGCCGATTGACCCGGACAATTTTGTTCACATGATCGCCCTCTCCATCCTGACGCTGGTTACTCTTAGCTCGTTCGTGCCCCTGCTCGTGCTCGGCGGAAGCCCGCCCCTGTTGCAGTTCGTGAAGGGAGGCGGCGCGCAGAGCATGGCCGGCGACGTGGGTATAAGCATCAGGCCCCAGGACCTGATCTACCAGTTTGTGTGGACCATCCCTGCTACCTTTGTGGCCGGCGGCTGGCCTGTGGTGAGGCGGCTCGGAGCAACGCTCAAGCGGCTGGGGCTGGTGAGGCCCACTTTGGCGCAGGTGGGGGCAGGCGTCGGCCTGGGGCTGGCGTTGGCTGTAGTAGCGAGCTTCGGCCTGGACCCCGGCATCAATCAGCTTTGGAAAGCGATGGGCTGGGGAACCACCGACACCGAGGCGTTCGCTCAGCTTTTGAGCAACGTGATCACGCCGTTCGGCGCGGTGTTGATAGGGATAACGGCGGGGCTGGGCGAGGAGTTGGCGGTGCGCGGCCTGTTGCAGCCCCGCATCGGTCTACTCGCCTCCAACCTGGTTTTCACCTCGCTGCACGCCTTTCAGTACGGAGTGGACGCCCTGTTGAGCGTGTTTATTATCGGCCTCATCCTGGGCATCATCAGGATGCGCTCCAACACCACCACTTCGGCTATCGTTCACGGTGTGTATGACTTCGTGCTTGTGCTGGCGAGCACCGACATATTTGTCGGGAACCCGGGACAGTAGAGGAGTGGCCGTGCGTCGTATTTCCATCCAAACGGCTCGCCGCCTTGCTGTCACCAAGCAGAGGCTGGCAGGGCCGTCTGCATCGCCCGATAAAGAGGGCATCATGCAGGTAGTACACAGTATCGGCTGCCTGCAACTCGACCCTATCAACGCCGTAGCGCGTAACCACCTGCTGGTGCTGTGGAGTCGCCTGGGTAGTTACGACCCCAAAGACCTCGACACCCTTATGTGGGAGGAGCGCCGCCTGTTCGAGTACTGGGCGCACGCCGCCTCTATAGTGCTTACCGAAGACTATCCCTTGCACGAACGCGCCATGCGTCGCCACTTAGAGGGCACCGACCCCTGGTCGCAGAGGATGCGTGACTGGCTGGAGGAGAACAGCGCCTTTCGCAGCTATGTGCTGGCCGAACTGGAGAATCGGGGGCCGCTGCAAGGAAAGGATTTCAAGGACCAATCATCCTCCGGTTGGTCGTCCAGCGGTTGGACGGGCGACCGCAACGTCAGCAAGATGCTGGATGCCCTCTGGTCCAGTGGGCAGGTGATGGTGGCAGGGCGCAAGGGCGGGCAGAGGCTGTGGGATCTGACCGAGCGTGTTTTGCCCGATTGGACCCCCCGCGAAACACTGTCGGCCGAGGATGCCACCTACCGGGCCGCGCAAAGTTCGTTACGCTCCCTCGGCGTTGCGACCGACAAAGATATAAGGCAGAACTACATACGCCACCGCTATCCCCAGCTGGCCGAGGCGCTTACGGCCCTTGTGAGCGAAGGGCGCATAGAGCGGGTGGAAGTAGGCGAGGAGGAAGCCGCCCTGCCCGGCAAGTGGTACATCCACACCGACGACTTGCCCCTTTTGGAGCGTATCGAGGCGGGGGAGTGGCAGCCCCGCACTACACTGCTCTCGCCGTTCGACAACCTGATAGCCGACCGCACCCGCGCCGAACGGCTGTTCGACTACAGGTTCCGCATCGAGATTTACGTGCCCAAGCGCCTGCGCGAGTACGGCTACTATGTGCTCTCCATCCTGCACGGCGACCGCATTGTGGGCCGCATAGACCCGCGCATGGACCGTAAAGCCAAGCGGCTGGCGATAAACGCCGTCCACGCCGAACCGCACGCCCCGATGACCGCCGACACATCCCGCGCAGTGGCCCGGTCGATTGAGGAGTTGGGAGCCTTTCTGGGCGCGAAGGAGATAGCGTACGGTGAGCACGTGCCGGAGGGGTGGAAAGCCGGCACGTAGGCCGCCATAGAAGGCATGGCAAGGCTCGTGCTTAAGCTATATGCAGAGGGCAGAAGATAGAGCCGAGACACAGTAAGGAGTACAAGCACTACTATGGCACAACACGACGATCACAGCAAAGCGGTAAAAGAGCTTTGGGAGAAGATAAAGGACGTTCGCATAGCGATGCTGACCACAGCCGAGCTAAACGGCATGCTCAGGAGCCGTCCGATGGCTACCCAGAAAGAGGAGTTCGACGGCACGCTCTGGTTCTTTACGTATGACGACTCCGGCAAAGTAGGCGAGATACAGCGCGACCAAAATGTGAACCTCAGCTATGCCGACCTCGGCAAGACGCTATACGTGTCGGTATCCGGCAAAGCCCAAATGGTTCACGACAAGGAAAAGGCCGAGAAGATGTGGAACCCGCTCTACAAAGCCTGGTTCCCCAACGGCTTGGAAGACCCCAGGCTGGCCCTGCTCAAAGTAGAGGTCGAGCAAGCCGAGTACTGGGACGCGCCCAACGGCAAGCTGGTGGCGATAG
>JBBSIX010000063.1:0-13697 GCA_038231875.1 Chloroflexia bacterium
AGTGGTAGTTTGCAGGCGCTGGTGCAGGCGGTTGATGAGAGCGCGGGTCTCCACGCGCATCTTGGCATCAAGGTTGGAAAGCGGCTCGTCCATGAGGAACACTTGCGGCTCGCGCACGATGGCCCTCCCCAGGGCCACGCGCTGCCTCTGGCCGCCGGAAAGCTGGCGGGGTTTGCGAAGCAGTAGATGCTTAAGGCCCAGACCGTCGGCCACGCTCTCCACCTTCTGCTTGATCTGATCCTTGGGCATGTGGCGCAGCTTCAAGGCAAAGCCCATGTTATCGAACACATTCATGTGAGGATACAGGGCGTAGTTCTGGAAGACCATGGCTATGTCGCGGTCTTTAGGCGCAACATTGTTCACCACGCGCCCGCCTATGGAGATAGTGCCGTCGGAGATTTCCTCCAGCCCGGCTATCATGCGTAGGGCCGTAGACTTACCGCAGCCCGACGGCCCGACCAGCACCATAAACTCCTTGTCCTTGACCTCAAGGTCCATGTCGGACACCGCTGTGACGGTATTGCTGTAACGCTTGTAAACGTCATCGAACACTACGTTAGCCATGTGTCTCCTCCTAATACCTTGTACCAACTATCTCGCCCCTGCAACCCACATCAGGGCACGGCGAGCTTCCAACGCTTCTCTGCACAAACTATTCCACTGTAAGGGAGTCCCTCAGCACATCGAGGTTTTCCAGCGCCATGCCGGTGCCGATCGCCACGCAGGCCAGCGGGTTGTCGGCCACGAAGCATGGTATGCCTGTCACCTGGGTGAGCAGTTCGTCAATGTGCCGCAGCAGCGCGCCTCCGCCGGTCATGACCATGCCTCGGTCTATTATATCCGAGGCCAGTTCGGGCGGCGTGCGTTCCAGCACGTTCCTCACCGCGCCTACTATCGCTTCCAACGGCTCGCCTATCGCCTCCACC
Organism: Chloroflexia bacterium; assembly: GCA_038231875.1. GTDB lineage: Bacteria > Chloroflexota > Chloroflexia > QHBQ01 > JADMIH01 > JADMIH01. The sequence goes on from JBBSIX010000063.1 coordinate 927, forward strand.
ACCTCGTTGGTGCGTACCTCGATGGTGCGGGGCAACCCGGCCACCTGATCGCGACCGCGCACCTCCATCACAAGTTCGTCGTCGCGCTCCAGGGGAAGGGCGCTGCCGATCTGGATTTTAAGTTCTTCGGCTGTGCGGTCGCCTATCAGCAGATTATACTTCCGCTTGATGTAAGATGCAATAGCCTGGTCCAATTTGTCCCCACCAACTCGGATCGAGCTGCTTACTACGATGCCGTTGAGGGCGATCACGGCCACTTCGCTGGTGCCGCCTCCGATGTCCACCACCATGCTGCCGGTGGGCGAATCGACAGGTATGCGCGCCCCGATAGCGGCGGCCAGAGGCTCCGGCACCAGATAAGCCTCACGCGCGCCCGCCTGCATCGCGGCATCTCGCACAGCGCGGCACTCCACGCTCGTCACGCCCGCAGGCATGCAGATCATCACGCGGGGCTTGAACATGCTGAACCGTCCCACCGCTTTGGCGATGAACGCCTTGAGCAAGGCTTCTGTTACAAGGTAATCTGAGATCACCCCGTTTTGCATCGGCCTGACGACCTCGATGGTGTCGGGGGTGCGCCCCAGCATATCGTAAGCGGCGCGGCCTACCGCTTTTACGCGACCGTCCTTGGTAGAGATGGCAACAACGGAGGGTTCGTTTAGCACTACGCCCTTGCCCTTGACGAACACCAGCACGTTGGCGGTGCCCAGGTCTATCCCGATGGAGCGAGGCAAAGGTCTATCCCTCCTCGCGGCGCATGCGGCGGCGGCGACCGCTCACCCTCAAGCGCAGGGTGGCGAGTCGCATGGCGGCCTGGGCTGCCTCCAGGTTGGCGGCCTCCCCTCGGCCTGCCAGGGCTTCCTGAGCGCGGGTGCGGGCGCTCTCGGCGGCGGCGGCGTCAATCTCTTCGGAGCGTTCCGCCACGTCCGCCAGCACCGTCACCCGATTGTTGAGCACCTCGAGGAAGCCTCCCGAAACCACGATGCTCTGCTCGTCCGAACCTTTTTTCACCCTCAGTTCGCCGATTTGCAGCAGCGTCAGCAGGGGCGCGTGGTGAGGCAGGATGCCCACCTCGCCGTCCACCGACGGCGCAACTACCATATCAACATTGTCGTCCGAAAACACCAGCCTCTCGGCGGTTACTATTTCCAATGATAAAGGCATGTTCAACCTTTCCGAACTTTGACCAATGAACCGACCCGTAACTACTTGCCGGCGCCGTTGCGGTTTTAGCTTGCCGTCTGCATCTCCTGAGCCTTCTCCACGGCCATCTCGATGCTGCCGACCATGTAGAACGCCTGCTCAGGCAGCGTGTCGTACTTACCTTCGAGAATTTCTTTGAAGCCGCGCACCGTTTCGCTGATCGGCACGTACTGGCCTTTGATGCCGGTGAACGCCTCGGCGGTGAACATCGGCTGAGACAGGAAGCGCTGGATGCGGCGGGCGCGGGCCACAGTGAGTTTGTCCTCCTCGGAAAGCTCCTCGATACCCAGGATGGCGATAATATCCTGCAAGTCCTTGAACCGCTGAAGCACCCTCTGGACGTTGCGGGCCACCTCGTAGTGCTCGGCCCCCACGATGCGAGGATCGAGGATACGCGAGGTGGAAGCCAACGGGTCCACTGCCGGGAACAGCGCCTGTGCCGCCAGGTTGCGCTCCAGGTTGATGGTGGCGTCCAGGTGGGCGAAGGTCGTGGCCGGGGCGGGGTCGGTGTAGTCGTCGGCGGGCACATAGATCGCCTGCACCGATGTGATGGAGCCTTTCTTAGTGGAGGTAATACGCTCCTGAAGCTGGCCCATCTCGGAGGCGAGGGTCGGCTGATAGCCCACGGCGGAGGGCATACGGCCCAGCAGCGCCGACACTTCGGCGCCTGCCTGCACGAAGCGGAAGATATTGTCTATGAACACCAGCAGGTCTACCCCCTGGGTGTCGCGGAAGTACTCGGCCATCGTGAGGCCGGTCAGCCCCACCCGCAGGCGCGCGCCCGGCGGCTCGTTCATCTGCCCAAAGACCATGACTGTCTTTTCAAGTACGCCGGCTTCGCGCATCTCTTTGTAAAGCTGCGTGCCTTCGCGGGTGCGCTCGCCTACACCGCAAAACACCGAGTAGCCGCCGTGCTGCTTGGCTACGTTGTTGATAAGCTCAGTGATAACCACCGTCTTGCCCACGCCCGCGCCTCCGAACACACCGATCTTGCCGCCCTTGGAGAACGGAGCGATCAGGTCAACCACCTTGAGGCCGGTCTCGAATATCTCGGCTGTGGTAGATTGCTCTTCAAACGACGGTGCCGGCCTGTGGATCGAGTAGTACTCGGCGGCCTCCACGGGCCCCTGCTCGTCAATCGGCTCACCCACAACGTTGAAGATACGCCCCAGGCCGGCCTCTCCCACAGGAACCTGTATCGCAGCCCCCGTGTCAACGGCCGGCATACCGCGCCGCAAGCCGTCGGTGCTCGTCATCGAAACGGCGCGCACCCAGTTGTTGCCCAGGTGCTGCTGCACCTCGCATACCACCTTGCCGCCAACCTTGTTCTTGGCGTCTTCCGACTGCTCTACCCGGCCCGCCTGCGTGCCGTCGGTGGGAATATTCACTGCATTGTATATCTCAGGCAACTGGTCGGGCGGGAACTCGATGTCCACCACCGGGCCGGTAATTTGTACTATTCTTCCTGTTGCCGGCATCTGTTTTTCTCCTTCTAAAGCCTTCTAAAGTAAGAACGGTTTACTAAGTTGTTGTACTGCTGCTGCGCTTGAGCCAAAAGCCCATTGCTGCCCCGCCAATCACTGTGGCTATCGCTAAGGCTATATTGTTCATGTTGGACACGAAGCCCGGCCAGAAGGCGTTCATGAAAAGGAACAGCACCGTGAACCAGATGAACAGCCCATAGATCGCCCCACCCAGGATCGGATCCAGATTGAAGCGGCGAAACAGCGGTGTGTAGAAAATCAAGCCCATCCCCAGCAGCCCGAACAGCGCCAACAACACCACTACGCCCAGCACGAGCGACGTGACATCCGGTGAGGCGGTATTGAAGTCGCGCACCCCGGTGAAAAGCCCCCCGAACAGGCTAGTGGAGTACCACCAGCTACGATTTGCCGTCAGCACGTCGGCGATCACCAACAGCAGCAAAATCACGATGCCGCCGATCACGCCGGCCACAAAGCCTTCAGCCAGCTTCGCGCTGGTCTTTTTCGGATGGTAAATCTGTGCCATTTGTCACCTCATGCAGTAGCCTGTTATTTGCAACTCTCCTGGTCCCCGTGTGCTCCCAGGCATGGCCGGTATGCGCCGCCTCTAGCCGGTTAGCGCCTGCGCGCCGCTGGACACCTCAATAATCTCGCTGGTGATGTTGGCTTGACGCAGCTTGTTATAAGAGAGCGTCAGGTCGGAGATCATTTCTTTGGCGTTTTCGGTGGCGTTACGCATAGCCACCATGCGCGAGGAATGCTCCGACGCCAGATGCTCAAGCAAAGCCTGGTAGATACGCACCTCTACGTAGCGCGGCAGCAGTTGGCCCAACACCTCTCGCGTACCGGGTTCGTATTCGTACTCGGCCTCGGCGCCGCCCTCCACAGCGACGTTTTCCCCGGGTTGGTCGCCCGCTCCACCCATCAAGTTTACATCAATAGGCAAGAGCTGGTACACGTGGGGCCGCTGCAACAGTGTGTTGATGAAGTCCGAGTAGACCAGGTAAACCGCGTCGGTGCGCCCGCTTATGAACTCATCGGTAGCTACCCTGGCGATGGGCCGGATGTCGGCCAGCGTCGGGCGGTCGCCTATATTCGTGAAGTCGGCTATCAAAGGCCGTCCGTAGCGCAGCATGAAGTCGCGCCCCTTACGCCCAATCGCCACTATATTTACAGGCGCGCCCGCTTCTTCGAGTATAAAGCGGGTGGTGCGCCGCAGTACGTTTGTATTCAGCGCGCCGGCCAACCCCTTGTCGGCGGTCAGCACGATAGCCGTCACCTGCTTGACGGGGCGCGACACCAGCAGAGGCGACAACTCCTCTCCCTCGGTGGAGTTGATGCGCCGCGACAGGTTCTGGATTACCTCGACCAGCTTTTGGGAGTAAGGCCGCCCAGCCACCACCATCTGCGTGGCCCGCTTCATCCGCGAAGCCGCCACCATCTCCATCGCTCGCGTGATCTGCGATATGTTCTTGGCCGACCTGATGCGCCGGCGTATCTCTCGTGTGCTTGCCATCTATCTTCCCTGCTGAGTTGGAGGTTGTGGAGAGGGAGGTCCGCCGAGGACCTCCCTCCTTGAGCTACAGAGCTACTGTACGCTTGAACTCGTCAATTGCCCGCTTGAGCACCTCGGTTGTTTCGTCCGAGATACGCTTCTCGTCGGTGATGGTCGAGAGGATTTCCGGGTGAGCGGTCTTGAAAAAGCTATGGAACTGCTCCTCCCAACTGCGTACATTGTCCAGGGACACGTCGTCCAGGTAGCCGTTGGTCACGGCATAGATGATAGCCACTTGCTGGGCCACCTGCAACGGCTGCGCCTGTGGCTGCTTGAGCACCTCCTGAATACGCAACCCTCGGTCAAGTTGGGACTTGGTGGCCTTGTCCAGGTCGGAGCCGAACTGGGCGAACGCCGCCAACTCGCGGAACTGGGCCATGTCCAGCTTCAAACGGCCCGCCACCTGCCGGTACGCCTTTATCTGTGCGTCGCCGCCCACGCGGGATACGGACACGCCCACGTTGATGGCGGGGCGAATACCCGCGTAGAACAGGTCAGGCTCCAGGAATATCTGCCCATCGGTGATAGAAATAACGTTCGTGGGTATATAGGCCGACACGTCGTTGGCCTGCGTCTCTATGATAGGCAGGGCCGTAAGGGAACCACCGCCCCTGGCCTCGCTCAGTTGCGCCGCGCGCTCCAGCAGTCGAGAGTGCAGGTAGAACACGTCGCCCGGATAAGCCTCGCGTCCCGGAGGGCGGCGCAGCAACAGCGAAATCTGCCGATAGGCCCAGGCGTGCTTGCTCAGGTCGTCGTACACGATCAGGCAGTCACGGCCCGCCTCCATGAACTCCTCGCCCATCGCGCAACCGGCATAAGGGGCGATATACTGCAAAGCGGCGGGGTCGGCGGCGGTGGCGGCCACCACAATCGTGTGGTCCATCGCGCCGTTGGCCTCCAGGATACCCACCACCTGCGCCACCTGCGAAGACTTCTGGCCGATAGCCACGTAGATGCACAGCAGGTCGCCGCCGCGCTGATTGATGATGGCGTCGAGGGCGATAGCGGTCTTGCCGGTCTGCCGGTCGCCGATGATAAGCTCGCGCTGGCCTCGGCCAATGGGTATCATCGAGTCGATAGCCTTGATACCCGTCTGCACCGGCGTATCCACGTTCTGGCGGTACACCACACCTGGGGCGATACGCTCCACAGGGCGGGTCTTTATGCCGGCGGGCAAGTCGCCCTTGCCGTCAATCGGCTGGCCCAGAGCGTTTACCACCCGGCCAATCAAGGCATCGCCCACCGGCACCTCGATGATGCGCCCGGTGGTCCGCACGGTGTCGCCTTCCTCGATGCCGGTGTAAGGGCCGAGGATAACCACGCCCACCGACTCCTCTTCCAGGTTGAGGGCCATACCGCTCACGGTGCTGCGCCCCTCCTCGGTCTGCACCTCGAACTCCACAAGCTCCGAGGCCATCACGTTCGAGAGGCCGTACACGCGGGCAATGCCGTCGCCCACTTCCACGACGGAGCCTACATTGACCGTGCGCGTCGGCTGCCCGAAGTTTTGTATCTCGTCGCTGATTAGTTTACTGATTTCTTCTGCACGTAAGGCCATATTTTTCTCCTTATGTCAACCTCTCGGCCAGTCCTGCCAGCCGCGAAGCCACGCTCGCGTCCAGCAGTTCGTCGCCCACGCGGGCGATTATCCCTCCCAGTATGCTGGGGTCTTGGTGCATTCGCAGTTCCACCGTCTTGCCGCCTGTCAGTGCGGAGAGTTGCTCGGCCACGCGCTGTTTGTGGGTCTCATCGAGCGGCACGGCAGTGGTCACATCGGCCACCACTATCCCCTGCTCCTTGTTGTACATCCCTTGGTATATCTCCATGATGCGCGGCAGCAAACCCAGGCGGTCCCGTTTGATGAGCAGCAAGAGCAAGTTTGTCGAAAGCGGCTCCAGCAGTTGCTTAGGAATGAGGTCGTTCACGATCTTACGCTGGTCGGCCTCGGTCAGCTTAGGGTTCTCGAGAGCGCTGACGGCTCGCTCGGTGCCGAACACGCCGTTTATCACCTTCAGGTCGCTGAGCCACCTGTCAAGACTGCCGTTCGCTTTCGCCAGGTCGAAGATCGCCTGAGCGTATCTGCGCGATGCGCCTCCTCTGAGTGCCAAAACCGCCTCCCACTGCTAATCGCGGATTGCAAGGTGCGACATTGTAACAAGCACGCCACAATCCGCTCTCTATCTTAATTCCGTCTTACCCTCGCCCGAAGCCGCCGCGAGTGCGCTCGGCATCAGCCAGCGCTTCGTCCACAAGGCGATAGTGGTCCTTCGTGTCGAGTGACCTACCCACCACCTTGCTTGCAGCCATGATCGCCAGGCGAGCCACCTCGCGCTGCAATTCCTCTTTGGCGCGCTGCGTATCTGTTTCGATCTGCGAGTGAGCATCGGCCAGCAGGCGTTCGCGCTGATTGCGCGCCTCCTCTTGAGCAGCCGCGATAGTGCGCTGGCTCATTTGGTTGGCCTGGGCCAGCATCTCGCGGGTCTGCACCTGCGCCTCAGCGATTATCTCAGCTGCGCGCTTGGCGGCGTTCTGGTTGTCCTGCCTGATCTGCTCTGCCTGCTCCATGCTCTCACGGATGCGGTTCGCCCGCTCGTCCAGCAACTTCACCACCGGCCCGAAGGCGAAACGGCGCAGCAGCAAGATGAGCACGACAAATGCCGCCATCTGCCAGAGCAGGTTTCCCCATAAAACACCTATTTGTTCAAACATAGCGGGGTTCCTCTAGTACAAAGTAGAGCCGTGCAGCCTTCCACAGCGGAGGGCTGCATGAGCCTGCCCATGCGGTGAGGGGCGAGGCAAGCCGGCCCTAGCCTACGAAGACGATTACCAGGGCCACCACGAGGGCGTAAATAGCCACCGCTTCGGCGAAACCGAGGCCCAGGATCATAGCGGTACGCACCGCGCCTTCCGCGTCGGGGTTGCGGCCAATCGCCTGAGTCGCACCCCAGGTGCCGATGCCCAGACCCAGTCCGGGGCCGAGCGCGCCCAGGCCAATCGCCAGGCCCGCCGCGATCAACTTCATGCTTGCATCGGTCACACCGCCGGTTGCTTGCGCCAAAAAGCCAAAGATCATCATCAATTCCACTGATTTTTCCTCCTGATTATCCTGATTATGATGGTTGGTGTTTTTCCACTCCTCGTGGGGCCAAACGGCCTGCTTTGAGGCGGAAGCCGAGGCTTCCACTTCTCACTTAGTCGGTGAGCGTCCTGGCCCTAGCCCAGGTGTCGCTCGGTGTTGGTCTCCGGCTTGGTGCCGGGTATGCGCGGGCCGCTTTGCCCGCTCAGTTTCGCGCCTAGCTGCTCTCCGAAGGCCTCTATCGTACCCGGCTCGGCGTGCGCGGCATCTTCGTGCCCGCCGCCATGCCCGGCCACCGCAGTGGCTATATACACAAGGGTAAGTATGGAGAACAATAGCGCCTGGATAAAGCCGAACAACAGCTCAAGGCCCAGGAAGATCACGGTGCCGAAGCCCACAAACACGCTGCCGAGCAGCACGTACATCACCGTGACCAGCACCTCGCCTCCGAATATGTTGCCGAAAAGACGGAAGGAGAGCGAAATAACGCGGGAGATTTCGCCGATGATATGTATCGGCGCAAGGAAGATCGGGGTGAACAGTTCTTTTACATAGCCGCCGAAGCCGTGAGCCGCCACGCCCGCCACCTGCACGATTATCACCGCAAGCAGCGCCATCGCCAACGTCATATTGAGGTCGGCGTTGGGGGCGCGAAAGTAGGGCACGAACTCGGTAGTGGGAGCCACGCACTCGTGTCCGGCTGGGCTGGGCAATCCGCCGCCCGACGCCGCCTCTTGTTGCGAGGGAAGCGCCTGGGGAGCCGCTGTCTTGACTACCAGGGAAGACGAGCCTGCCGCCTCGTGAGGCTCTATGCAGTGACCTATCGTGCCCACGCCGGGCAGCAGGCCCGACCAGTTGGCGGTGATGATAAAGAGGAACAGGGTGGCGATCAGAGGGAAGATACGCCTGCCGACTGCCTTGCCTGCCGTGCCCTCGACGATGCCCAGCAGAAACTCCACAAGCGACTCGGCGAAGTTCTGCGCGCCGCTGGGCACAAGGCTCATGCGGCGGGTCGCAAAGGCGAAGAATAACACCAACGCTGCCATAATCACCATTGTGTACAGCATCGAATTGGTAAAATGGAGAGCGCCGAAAGGAGTGGGGATGTCAAAAAGGGTCTCAGCCCTAATGCTGATAGGGGGAAGCTTGGATGTTAGATCGATCTTATCCATAAAGGGCGTCTTCCTCTTTGAAGTTTACGTGCATGCGCGGCATTAGGAACCATGCATCGCTGTTTTGCCGCTTATCTGCCGTTGCGTTCGCGCTTATCCGCACGTTTCGTGCCGGGTTCGTTCTTTTGCTGTTCGACCTTGTACGGGGCCGCCGGGTTTTTCCTGCCCGAATCTTTATTCGTTTGCAGCTTGATCACCTGATATAAAGTGCCTGCGGCTGCCAGCATACCTAATAAAATGCCTGCGAAAAGCAACCAGGGCATTGTGCCCGCCTTGCTGTCCAGCCAGGCCCCGCCCGCGATAAAGGCGAGCATCGGGCAGGCGATTGCGAAACCCAACTGCGCGGCGAATGCCAGCGACTGAGCAAGGGCGTTATCGCGTTTCTCCGGTTCGCTCATACAGTGTGCCTGCTTTTTCCGCCTACTTTTTTAAGGCCTGTCAGCCTAAGACAGACTTGCAATTATAGCACACGGCCTTGTCCGGTTCAAGCAGATTCGGTCGGCCCTTGACCGGCGATCCTTGCCCATGCTCTCTTGCGTTAGCCTGCTCTTGCCGTCAGGCTGATTATAGCAGAGCCGCAAAACTTTGTCAACTTTTTCACAATGTTTGCCGGCCCTGTTTGTGCCCCTTACCCGCCGGCAGAAGGGCACGCCCCCGTATAAACAATCGCAATAGAAGACGGCACACGTCAACGTGTGCCGTCTTCCGCTATCCGCTACCGTAAGCGGCTGCTAAGGCGTAGGTGTGCCGACGCTAATCGGCGTGGAGACGGATGTAGCAGCCTGAGTGGGTGTAGCTTGAGCAGGCGCGGTGCCGGGTACTGTGGGAGTGCCTCCTGCCTCCGGCGTGCCGGGCGTGGTTTGCAGCGTGGGCGGCACAGCGGGCGGCAGGGTAGGTTGGCTCACTAACGGCGTGGGGGGCGCAGGGGTGGGCGTGGGTGCAGGCTCGATCTTGGCCGCTTGCCTGGCTTTGTCCAGCCAGTCGTCGTAGGCTTTGGTCTTCTTGCGCTCAACGATGTCCTGCGCCAGGGCGCGCTTGGGATCGCGCTCCAGCACTTTTATGATGTGCCAGCCGAACTGGGTCTTTACAGGGTCGCTGTACTGGCCTACCGGCACTTTGAACGCCGCCTCTGTGAACTCCGGCACGAAGCTACTGTCCTCTTTGGGGGTCCAACCCAGGTCGCCGTTCTTGGCCGCCGTGTCTTTCGACTGGGTGTTCGCCAGCTTGGTAAAGTCGGCTCCTTTGTCGAGCATCTCTTTGATCGCTTTCGCGCCTTCCTCGGTATCGGTGAGGATGTGCTGCACGTGGATTTGCTCCACCTGGGTCATCACCTCGGTGGCTGCGAGTTTATCCACCACCTTGTCATGGCGGTAGCGCGGCTCCACAATCAGCTTCAGGTAATCCGACTCCGATATGTTCGGGCAACCGACCGAGCAGAACACCGTGCCGGGCTGCGGTTTCACACTCTGGTCGAGGGCTTCTACGTAACGATTATAGAGGGCCACCGCCGTTTGCTCCGCTCCGGGAACCGGCGGCAGGGTAGCCGTCAAGGAGGGGGTGGCGGTGGGCGAGCCGACGGTGGGGGTCAAAGTAGGTGTGGGCGTATTGGGTGTCACGCTCACCGTCACCGACTGGGTAGAGGTGATGGTAGGTGCAGCGGGCGACGGCTCCGGGGTAGCGGGGGGCGTAGGCTGAGGCGCGAAGTCCTTCAGCACGTAGGTCTTGAGGTCCTGCTCGCTCGGCTTCATATCGAACTGCTGCACGGAAGCCTGGCGCAGCAGCTCATCGTTGATAAGCTGGCTGACCGTTGCCTCGTCCAGGTTGCTTTCGTCGGCGACGTTGCGTAGGGCCACCAGGTCGGCATCGGACACCTGGCTGCTTGACCCACTGTACTGCTGTTGCAGCAGGTTGTTCTGCAACGTCTGGTAGACGCTGTACCGGCGCAACTTCTCATAGGTAGCGCGGCTGATAGAGGTGTCGTTTACACGGGCCACCTGGGTGTTGGGACGTATAAGGAAAGTAGTCACAACAGCCAGCCCGACCACAAGCACAACCAGCGTGCCGATTGCTACAGCCACTGCATACAGATTGCGAATCTTCTTCTGCTCTTGTTGAACGCGCGAAAGTTGGCCCCTGGTCAAGGGCACGGGTGCGCGCGACTCTAGCTTCTTTTTCTTAGCCATAGTGGGATCCGAGGGGGGCGTAGCTGCGTGGGACCGCTCTGCCGGCGCTACGGCTAACTGTCGAGAGGTTCTCGCCTGCCGCAGCGCCTTTTACGCCGCACGTTTCGGATATCTTCTCCTTATCAGCGAAAGTGGGGACCTATATAGGGCAAAAGGGCCATGTGGCGGGCACGCTTGATAGCGGTGCCCAGGGCGCGTTGGTGGAGAGCGCAGGTACCGGTCTTGCGGCGCGGCTCTATCTTGGCACGCTCCGACAGGTAACGGCGAAGGCGGGCTACATCTTTGTAGTCAATCTCCTCCACGTGGTCAACGCAGAAAGCGCATACTTTGCGCCGGGGCACATAGCGCTCGTTCCTGCCGCGCGGCCGCCCACCGCTACCCCCGCGTGGGCCGCCGCGAAAGCCGCCGCCTCCCCCGCCTCCACCACCCCCGCCGTAGCGCGGGCGAGGAGCGCCTCCTGTGCCGCCCGACGAGCCGTTCGACGGCCCACCGGAGGACTGGGGCTGCTCTCCGTTATTAGCTGTGTTGTTTGTCTCATCTGCCATTTAGTTTGTTCCTCTGTTCTTGTGCTTTGTACGGCCCGCACTCAAGCGCACAACCCCAGCCCCTGCCGTTGAAGTAGGCCGGGCACTGAAGTTGCGTCGTGTGCGGCGCCAGATGAATTCAAGTTGTAGAAACAAGAAGGGTTTAGAAGGGGATGTCGTCCACGTCCATGTCGGCTTCGTCGTCATAGCTCTGGCCGTAGCCGCCCGCTTGACCGCCCGCGCTCTTACCTGCTGGGGCCGGACGCTCCTGACCCTCGTCGCGGGACCTGGAGCCACCGCCTCCGCCGCTGTACTCACCATCGCTCTGCTGACGCGAATCGAGCAGCAGCATCGTGGAAGCAACCACTTCGGTGGTGTAGCGTTTCTGACCGTCCTGGCCAGTCCAATCCCGTGTTTGTAGCCGGCCCTCGATATAGACCTTGCTGCCCTTCCGCAGGTACTCGTTACACTGCTCGGCCAGCCGCTCCCAGGCGACCACGCGGAACCACTCCGTTTCGTCCTGCATCTGCCCATCGGGGCTTTTCCAGGAGCGGCTCACCGCCACCGAAAAGGAAGTAACCGGCGTGCCCTGCTGAGTGTACTTCATCTCAGGGTCTTTGCCCAGATTGCCAATGATCATCACCTTGTTCAAGCCACGTGCCATTTGCGGCCTCCATACCCTCTAGTTTCAGCTAAAATCTTCGGTAAGATAACTCTGTTGGTCTTGCTGCCGGCCAGTCGTTTCGCAGAAGCGAAACTGCATGCCGGGCATCTTGCGAACTGCCCTTTTGCCTTACTGCATGATGCGCGGGGGGCGGGGCACGGTAACGGCGATAGGCTCCACCACTATATGGCGGATTACATCGTCCGATATACGAAGTCGGTCTTCAAAAGGGGCCACCTGCTCAGGGCCAAGCCTGATGTGGGAGACTACATAGTAGCCGTCCTCGTGGTCGTTGATGGGGTAGGCGAGGCGACGCTTGCCCCAGATGTTATTGTCCACTGCCTCGCCGCCCAGGCTGCCGATGAGGCCGTTTACCTGTTCGACCACAGAGGGGAAGCCTTCGTCGCCCGTAGTAGGGCGCACGATGTACATCAATTCGTAGTCACGTAAATCCATAAGTCACACCTCCTTTCTTCGGGATTGCCCCGTCCTGACTGCCGGAGGGGTGTGAAGTCTCCAGTGCGGGTGCGGAGCAGAAAGGTACCGCTATGCGCGATACGGAGCCTGCCGTGTGACGGCCCGGCTCCCGGCTCTTTCTACATAACGGCATTATACCACATGAGTTGCAGGTCTGCAAAAGCGGGGAGGAGAACGCTAAGTATTCAGGGAGTGATTAAAATAGCAGAGAGAGATTACCTTTGAGACGAGGATTAGCAATGTAAGCACGTTGACGCTTGTTGTAGTACCACACGAATAGCCGTATTGCCCTTCTCAGAGCATGTATGCAACGTGAAAAGCACCGGCTTCTACGTTTGAGCCTGCCCAAGTAAGTGCGTAGGTCGGCATTCACCCCCTCTATTGTGTACGTCTCGTCCTTGCCGTGTGAGATCACATAGCTGCTGTTAGCACC
>JBBSIX010000064.1:0-13664 GCA_038231875.1 Chloroflexia bacterium
CACAATCTGACTGTACTGGGAGACAAAGCTTATATCAGTGCACCCATAGCTGCACAGTTGCTCAAGAGCAACCAGATCAGCCTTTTGTCTGTGCCGACACGCAACCAAAAGCGCCAACTGCCTCCCTCTGTGTGCCGTCTGTTCAACTGTACTGCAAACCGGCTGCTCACACTCTGCTCATCTATATCACTCGTTTGTTGGGTAAGCCTAACTTCCAGTATATCAAGAAACTCGCTTGCCCTATCTAGCATATCGGCCTAATAGCCATCCTTAGCCGTAAGTAGCCCCTCAACGTTTTCCATGATAAACCACGTGGGCCTTAGCTCGGTGATGATTTCGACAAACTTCCTCAGCAGATTGTTTCTAGGGTCATTCCAATCTCTCGCTCCCGCCGAACTGAAGCCTTGACAGGGCGGCCCTCCAACAATCAGGTCTATCTTAGAAATATGCAAGCCGCTTTGTACGACAATATCTGTCGGTGCAGTTTGCGACAAATCAGCGTTCCATACTTTCGAGCCGGGAAGATTGGCTTCGTACGACTTACAAGCCATTGGGTCAATATCAGCAGCCAACTTAACCTGGAAGCCAGCTTGACGTAGCCCTAAGCTGCACCCACCTGCCCCAGAAAATAGACTGATAACATTCACTGGACTACACTCCACAAAAGTTTGTTTCGCCCTGCTCATAGCTGCTGATGAATCTGCACCCGATATCACCAAACTGTACATGATCATACTACCGCTGCATGCAAAGTGTTCCCGCAACTATTTTGCAAACGTACAACAACCTCTACAGCTTGCTGATCACCTGCTTGCTGATGCTCCTGAGTGTGTCGAACACACCCACGCCGGTGGCGGCCATAGCCTCAAAAGCAGGCACGTGCATAGAGTTGAGGTACTTCTCCATCGTCTCCAGAGGCAGCACATCCGGCATGTCGCGCTTGTTGTACTGCAACACCATAGGGAACTCTAGGAACCGCTTGCCCTGCTGGGTCAAGTTGCGGGCCAACTCCTGGAGCGAGCGCACATCCTCGGCCAGCTTCGAGCGCTGCGAGTCAGCCACGAACACCACCCCATCCGCGCCGTTGAGCACTGCCACCCGCGTTCGCTCGTACAACACCTGGCCCGGAACCGTGTAGATATGGAAGCGCACCTGATAGCCATGCACGCGCCCCAGGTCGAGCGGCAGGAAGTCGAAAAAGAGGGTACGCTCCGTCTCGGTGTCAATCGAAAGCAGATCGCCCCTGGCCTGGCCGGGCACGGTTGAATATATATACTTCAAGTTGGTGGTCTTGCCGGAAAGCCCCGGCCCGTAATAAACCAACTTGCAATGTATCTCTCTAGCTGCAACATTTATCAGTGCCATAAACACCCCTTTGATAATCAGGAACGGTGAGCCGTTTCTCCCAGCCCCTGATTAGTCCTTGAACAGCAGATCTATAGTATCCTCGATTGATGTGCGAAATGACGGATTGAGGCCGCTCATGTTGCGGCTGCGGCGCTGCACCTGCAACAACACCGCCTCCAGTTCGGGCGTGACCTGGCGGCAAACGTCTTTTATCAGCCCGATATGCGTGCTTTTGTCGAACATCACCACCACTATCCACGATTCTCCTACAAGCTCGGTGAGCGTGTTCTCCCTCATGCCCTGCTGCACCAGCGTGTGGAAGCTGGTGTCGTCCATTATACGGGCCACCTCCCGCGAGGTGGCGAAGGTCCCCGCCAGCAGCGCACCCATCATCGTGATGTCGCTGGGCAGGGTAGCGCCTTTGGCGGCTATTACCTCCCCGCTGCGGGCCAGCAGCAGCGTAAGATTCGCCCCCGCCTCCAGCAGTACGCGATCAAGCTGTTGCCCTATCCGCTTGTTGTCGCTCTCGTTGACGTACAGGCTGGAATTGGGCCTCGACTCCGTGTCGTTGTTCGGTCTGATGTCTGACATAGTTTTGGTGCGTAACATGCAAACATGCAGCGTTACATGCTACAGTTTATCTTCACTGTTCTCCCCTGTACTTCAACTTTTCCATCACCTATCAGCCTGATCGCTTCGAGCAGGATTCTGTGCTCCTGCTTATGTATACGTTCGGCCAGCGCGTCCGCCGTGTCGCCTTCCAGCACGGGCACGGCGGCCTGCAACAAGATCGGGCCGGTGTCCACCTTCTCGGTGACGAAGTGGACCGTGCAGCCGGTTATCTTCACACCGTACTTCAACGCTTCTTCTATGGCGTGCAGGCTGCCGGCGAAAGCGGGCAGCAGCGACGGATGGATGTTGATAATGCGCCCCCCGAACCGCTCCACGAACTGCCCCGTCAGCACACGGTCCCAACCGGCGCACACTACAAGCTCTACACCTTCCTCGGCCAGTCTGCCGGCGATAGCCTCTTGCTGTGCCCGCCTGGACGGATATGCAGCCGCCGTGTGCAGTTCAACCGGCACGCCCCCGGCTTCTGCCCTGGCGATGGCCTCCGCGTCTGCGTGGTTGCACACCACCAGCGCAACCTCGGCCCTCAGTTCTCCCGCAGCAACCGCGTCCAGAATAGCTTGCAGGTTGGTCCCCCTGCCTGAAACCAGCACCCCCAACCTCATGGGGTCCGATCTACGTTGCCCGGACAACTCTGCGGCCTGCATGGAGGATAACCGCCTCGCTACCCTCCCTCTCCGTTACCAGACCTATTCTCACAAGCTGTGGAACCCGGCTTTGCACCAGGGCGACATCCTCCGGCGCCACGATGATCACCATGCCGATGCCCATGTTGAACACACGGGCCATCTCCTGCGGGCTGACATTGCCCCGCTCCTGAATAAGCGCAAAAATCGGCGGCGCTTGCCATTCGCCGGTGTACAACTCGACCGCGCAGCTTGAGGGCAGGGTGCGGGGGATGTTCTCCAACAAGCCGCCGCCGGTGATATGCGCCATCCCCTTCACCGGCCTCTCAAGCAACTCGAGCAGAGCCGTTACTTCAGCCAGATAGGAAGCGTGGGGCCTGGTGAGCGCCTCGCCCAGCGTCTCGCCCAGGGCATCTTCGTACTTGTAAAGTTGCTCCCGTACATGGCGCGGGTCGCCTTCCAAAGCAAATATCTTGCGGGCCAGCGAATAGCCGTTTGTGTGCAGGCCGTTAGAAGGCAGCGCAAGCGCCACATCTCCCGGCGTTATTCCCAAGCCCAACAGCATCCGGTCGCGGGCTACCACGCCCACGATAAAGCCGGCCACATCGTACTCGCCTTCGCTGTACATGCCGGGCATCTCGGCGGTTTCGCCCCCCAGGAGGGCGCACCCGGCGGTCCGGCACGCCTCAGCCATCCCCGTAACCGCCTCGGCTGCCTGCTCCGGCTCCAGTTTGCCCGACGCGAAATAATCGAGAAAGAACAAGGGTCTTGCCCCGCAGGTCAGAATGTCGTTCACACAGTGGTTGACAAGATCGTGCCCCACCGAACGATGAGTGCCGAGTGCAAAGGCCAGCTTGAGCTTGGTGCCCACTCCGTCGGCGCCGGCGACCAGCACCGGGCCGTCGGGCGCAACAGGGTCGAGGGCGTAGAGACCGCCGAAGTAGCCCAGGTCGGCCAGCACCTGCGGCCCGTGTGTAGCCCGCACAGCCGAGCGCATCAACGCGACTGCTCTGACGCCGGCATCAATATCAACCCCCGCCTGCCGGTAGGCATCAGTCGTATCGGTCGTATCGGTCGCGCCCGGCACCTCTGGCGTAACTCTCAAGCCCTCCGTCCTCCTCTATCGCCGTTATTATACAGAAGGCAGCAGCATTTTGCTACGCTACACACATGTACTTTAGTCCCACTCGGCTGGAAACAGGCCGGCTAGTCGCTCTCCCTGCACCGGAGCCGTTCTAAAGAATGCCGTTGTCTGCGGTGATCATCTGATGAGGGAACCTGCTTCGCCCATACCCAACCCTAAACTCCCCCTAGAGAATACCACTGGCGCTTACCTACATCCTAAGAAGCTACGGTTGATAACTCTGCCGGCAGGCGAGGAACACTACACCATGTCATTCCGAACGAAGTGAGGAATCAGCGCGCCTGTATGACAGTTGGGATGAAAAGTGCCATGCCTTACACAGGAAGGTACTCTGCCTCTAACTACCATGCTCCACCCACTGATCCCTCCCTTCGTTCGGAATGACAATGTGTAGTACGGGAGCACTTGTCCAATATGTCAGCCCAGCAAAGCTTAAGATGCGGGTAATCACCAGGAACACCAACCTTGACCCTAAGTAGCCTTTGTGATACGATGCCCTACGTGTCGTATTTACAAATCAGTAGCTGACATAGGAGACAAAGGCGTTGAATATAGTAGTTTGTATGAAATCTGTGCCCGATACTACGGCTGAGAAAAAGCTCCAGCCCGACGGCACGCTCGACCGCGCGTCCGTAGCCTCGGTCATCAACCCCTGGGACGAATACGCTATTGAGGAGGCGCTTCGCATACGCGAGGGAGGCGGCGGTTCGGGCGAGCTAGTTTTGCTGTGCATGGGGCCGGACGGCAGCACCGAAACGATCCGCAAGGGCCTGGCGATGGGCGCGGACCGGGCGGTGCTGGTGAGCGACCCTGCCCTGCACGGCTCGGATATGTGGGCCACCGGCAAGGTGCTGGCGACTGCACTCAAAGATATACCGTTCGACCTGGCGATGTTCGGCTCGCAGAGCACCGACGCCGGCGGCGGCGTAGTCTACAACGTAGTCGCCGAGATGCTTGGCATGCCCGCCGTCACCTGGATCAACGAGGTGACTGTAGAGGGCGGCAAAGTACGCGGCAAGCGGGGCAGCGATGTGGGGTACGATGTAGTGGAGGCTCCCTTGCCCGCCATCGTGTCGGTGACGCAGACGGCGAACGAGCCGCGCTATCCTTCGCTGCCCGGCATCATGAAGGCCAAGAAGAAAGAAATCGCCCAGCACGACCTGGCTAGCCTCGGCATTGACCCCTCGCTGGTGGGCCTCGCCGGGGCCAAAACAGCCGTTACAGGCACCGAGCGCCCGCAAACCGCCCGCGCTAAGGAGGTCATCAAAGTAGAAGACCCCGCCGCTACCGCAACGGCTATCGCTGATTTCCTGGAAAGCAGAAAACTCATCTAGGCGCGAGCATAATACATGGGGAGGTAACGTGGCAACCAATAATGATGTTTGGGCAATAGTAGAGACGGACGCAGGCGGCAATCCCAAGAAGCTGGGGCTGGAGCTTGCCGGCCTCGCCGCGCAACTGGCGGGAGAGTACGGAGGGCAGGTCGGCGCGGTTGTGGTCGGCCCGCAAGAGGCGGCTCAGAAGCTGGGACAGTACGGCGCCTCGCAGGTTTTCTTTGTGGACGACCCACACTGCAAGAGCGACCCTGTAGGCCCTGCGGCGGCGGCAATCGCCGCCCTGATCAGCCTGCACAATCCACGCCTTGTGCTGCTGCCCTCTACCCCATTGGGCAAAGACTGGGCCGGACGCTTGTGCGGCAAACTGGGCCTCGGCATCAATGCCGATACGGACCAGCTTGAGGTGCAGGACGGCAAGGTTACGGCTGTGACCCCTGCCTTCAACGGCTCGCTGCGGGTGAGCGCCCAGTTCGTCGCCGAGGGCGAGAAGACCGCCCTGGCGGTGGTGCGGGCCGGAGTGGGCACTGCCCGGCAAAGCGACGGGGCGCCGATAACGGTGCAACAGGCCGCCGTGCCTGCCGATTTCACACCCGGCATGACCGTCGTCGAAAGTGTAGAGGAGAAAGGCGGCGTGCCCGACCTGGCAGGCGCACAGGTGATTGTGGCCGGCGGGCGCGGTTTGGGCAGCGCGGACAAATTTAGCGAGGTGCGCGAATTGGCCGATGCCCTGGGCGGGGCTGTAGGGGCAACCCGTGCAGTAGTGGACATGGGCTGGATACCTTATGCCTACCAGATTGGGCAGACCGGCAAGACGGTGCGCCCCAAGCTGTATATAGCCGTGGGCATCTCCGGCGAGATACAGCACAAAGTGGGTATGCAGACCTCCGGTACGATAGTCGCCATCAATAAAGACCCCAACGCTCCTATCTTTCAATTCTCCGACCTCGGTGTTGTGGGCGACCTGCACCAGGTCATGGCCCCGTTGCTCGCCGAGATAAAGCGCCGCAAGGGCCAAACGTAATGGAGTTGTAGCATGGGTTTTGCCGGCCCGTCGGAGTAGCCTGCATGCCATTTCCTACCGAAACTATGCACCCAACACTTGAACAAGACCTCCATCTGGCCTCGGAGATAAACGACGGCAACCGCGAGGCGCTTGATCGCCTGATCAGCCTCTATCTGGGGCCTACCTACAGGTACGTGCTGCGGCGGCTGGGGCCAGGCTCTGAGGAAACCGCTCTGGCTGTTACCGGCGCAGCTTTTGAGGAGGCATTGCGCCGTATGAAGCGTTACCCACGCGGCGATAGGACGGTACCGATGCGCCTGTGGCTCTTGCGGCCGGCTAATCGGGCTCTTGCGCGCCGGAAAGGGCACACGGAGAGCGCGGCCGGCGGCGACGAGGCGGCTGTTTTGCGAACTGCGCTCGCCGGGCTGTCCGGCAAAAAGGCCGACGCCGCAGCGATGGCGCTGTTCGAGGAGCTGCCGCCTGAGGAGCTGGCCCTGGCGCTAGGCGTGAGCCGACGGCGGGCTATGATCCTCCTTCGCCAGGCCCTGCGGCAAATCGGTCGGGCGCATCCCCCCTCACCTGACTGGAGCCTGGGTGGATAACCTGCGCCGTCTCCGCGCCACCTCCGGCAACCCTCGCCGCCCCCGGCTCTCACTCGCGAGGTTGCAGCGCGAGCGGCTGGGCAAGGCTGAAGGACGGCTGGCGGCCGCCCTCGATCAGTTGCGCGACGGCGTGCCTCTCAACTGGTTGCAGATGGAGGGCGACCCCGAACTGGTCACGCTAGCCCGGCTGCACCCTGTGGCGCAAGAGGTCCGCAGCCTGGGCCTGGAGGCCCTTCCGCCCGGCTTTCAGGAGAGTTTAGCCGATAAACTGGGCAAGAGTCTGCCTCCACCCAAAGCCAAGCCCGCGAAAGCCGCCCCCAAGAGCCTTGCCGGTTTCTCGGAGAACGTGCCGGTGCTTACGCAAGCACAGGAGAACGTCCCGGAGCTTATTTCGCGGGCGCCCCAGTGGGTAGCGGCCACCGTGGTCGCCGGGCTGCTAGTGTCGGCGCTGCTGATGCTGGTCGCCGGCCTGTTCCCTACGCCCAGGAGCGGTTTGCGCTGGATAGAAGTGCGCCAGGCCGACCAAGCTGCTCTTGCACCCGACCTACCCTCCGACTACAAAGCTCCTCTATGCCCCTCCTGGGTCATGACCGATACCGCTCCCTATGTTATTCGCAATTACGTGGTCAGGCAGGACAAGACAAAGGCGCAGGCCGACGTAGACTTCCCTATCGAGTACCTGCCCGAAACGGTCGGCGCTGGGAGCGTCTATACGACGAGTCTCCTGGAGACCGCCGTTGCGCCCTGCGCGGGTACAGGTTCGGTGCCCTTCTCAAGCGTTCGGCTGGATTACTTGGTGCGCCATGTACAGCCCGACGGCTCGTTGAGCCTATCCGCGCTCACTCTGTTCGAGGGGCGGCGGCAGGTGGTGCGCCTTGATGCAGACAGCGGCACCTGGAAGCGTGTAACGGCGGGCGGCGAACAGGGTGTGCTGTGGCGGGGTGATTCCTATCGGGACACATCGGGCAACGACTGGCTGGAAGCTACCAATGTACTTGTCGTAGAGCACGGCGAGGTGACTGTCACCTTTGTGGGTCGGGCCAACAAAGGCATCACCGAGCAGCTGCTGTTGGCGCTGGCCTCTGAGATGGGGCAGGCACTCCCGGCGGAAGGCACGCCGTCGCCGCAGGCTGCGCGCCCACCTGCGGTAACTGTCCAGTCGCGGGGGGTTCTTGGGCAAAGCCCAATTCAGGCCTTGCCTTTCATACCGCAGGCGCAAGGGCAAGTGTTGAAGTAGCCCTCGACAGGGGAGGGGTAGCCTGCCTTGCCGCGTTGACACATGCGCACAGCCGTTATACAATCGCCAGGATGGTAGGTAGAAGAGTAGCGGCAAGGGGGCGACCTGTAGGGTGGGCCGGGTGGCTCGGCCTGGCCGGAGCGCTGGTGTGCGTCCTGCTCCTGCTGGGGCCGCTTGGCCGGTTCGTCTCGCTGTCGGCGGCCTGGCTCGACTACCCCTATCCGCGCGCAGGCTCCGAGGGGCTGATACTCTACGAATCGCTCCTGCTCAAGCATGGGGGCGACATCTATGCGCCGATCACGCCTCAGCGCTTCATCTCAGGGCCTTATCCCCCGCTCTACTACGGTCTGGCGGCGGCCACACTGCCCGACACTTTGCCCAGTTTCGCCGGCCCTGCACAGCCGCCGGCGGTGCTTCGCGGCGGGCGCATTATTTCTTTGTTGGCCGCGCTGCTGTCGGCAGCCCTGGCCGCGCTGATTGTGGCGTTCGAGGCAAAATCGCAGGTATGGGGGCGTGGGCGTGCCGGCTTTCTTATTGGAGCCGGCACCGGGCTGATAGGCTCGCTGCTGTTCCTCACCCTGCCGCAAACTATGGTCTGGGCCACCCGCTTCCGGGGCGATATGCTTGCGACGGCTTTTACGGCGGCGGGCTTGCTGTGTATCTTGTTGAGCCGGGGTGCCGGCCCGGAAGCTCCAGGCGTCTATACTCCTCGCTCTCTGTTGCTCTTGCCGGCTGCCCTCCTTTTCGCGTTGGCCTTTTTCACCAAACAGACGGCTTTAGCGGGGCCGTTGGCATCGGCGGTTTACCTGCTGTTACACGACCGGCGGACGGCGCTGCGCTGGTGCGTGCTCATGGCGGCCTTTGTGGGCGTGCCGTTTCTGGCCCTCGATGTTGCCACAGGCCACTGGTTTTATCTCAAGATGGTGAGCTACCACTCCCTGCCCTTGCGTTGGACCACACTGAGCCGACTGTTGCAGTTCGCCTTCTGGGAGGACCAGTGGCCTGTTATCCTGGCGGCCCTCGGCTACACGGCTTACAGGCTGGTTGGGACGGTGAGAGGCATGGCCGCAAGGGAAAAGAGCCGGCCTTCCCTCATCGCTCTTTTCGCTCTGACCTCGTTTGCCCTTTTGCCCACCGGAGCGGTCACGGGAGCCGACCACAACCACCTGCTCATGGTCGGGTTGGCGCTCGCCCTGGCGACTGGGGGGGGGTTGGCTCCGGCTGCTGTGCGGTTGTGGACGGGGAACAGGTCGCTGCCTGTGCTCGCTTCGCTGGGGACGCTGCTTGCCCTGGTCGCTGTATACGCCCTGTTTACCTCGCCGCCTTCGTCGTGGTACGGCCCCGACCTGACAGTGCCGCCGCCTGATGTGCAGGAGCAGTACCGCAAGATAGTCTACAACGTTGCTCAGAACCCCGGCAACCTATTTTTCGCCGACGACCCCGGCATTATAGCGCTGGCGGGCAAACAGACACCCTATGACGATCCCTTCACCATGACCGCACTCGCCGAGGAGGGCCGCTGGGATGAGGCAGCCCTCCTCCGGTCGTTGCGAGAAGGCAAGTTCAGCCTGCTGGCGCTCTCCTGCGACGTAAATACCCCTCAGTTCTGCCGGGCCGACACCTTCAGCCCAGGCGCGCTGGAAGCGATACGCCTCGGCTATAGGGTGCTGTTCCGCGACATCCTGTATACCTACGCGCCCGACCGCTAGCTCATGCCTCGAAGATTACCTCGCCGCCGATCATCGTCATCGAGGGGCGGGCATCTTTTATCTCGCTGGGGTCTATTGCGAAGATGTCGCGGTCCAGTATGAGCAGGTCGGCTGCGGAGCCTGGGGTGAGTGTGCCGGTGACGTGGGGCAGGTAGGGGGCCGAGCGGACCGCTCCATCTGTGTAGGCGCGCACGGCTTCCTCGACAGTCAGCCTTTCCTCCGGGTACCAACCTCCTTCGGGCAGACCGTCGGCGTTTTGGCGTGTAACGGCAGCATGGATACCCGCAAAGGGGTCGGGCGTTTCCACCGGGGCATCCGAGCCGAAAGCAAGCAGCGCCCCTGCGTCCAGAAGACTGCGCCAGGCATAGCTGTAGCGGGCGCGGTCTCCCCACAGGCGGTCTGCCGTCTGCATATCCGAAACGGCGTGCAGGGGTTGCATAGAGGCGACTACCCCAAGCCGGGCGAAGCGTGGGATGTCGTCGGGGTGGAGCAGTTGGGCATGCTCGATGCGGCGGGGTAGCCCAGGCAGCCGGTCCACCTTCTCAAAAGCGTCCAACACGCGACGGTTGGCGGCATCGCCGATGGCGTGTACAGCCGCCGGAATGCCTGCCTCGGCTGCCCGCGAGATAGCGTTCTCCAACTCCTCCTGTGGTATCGTAGCGATGCCATAGTTGCCCGGGTAGCTCTCGTAAGGCGTAAGCATCTGGGCGGTCATCGAGCCGAGCGAGCCGTCGCTGAATATCTTCACAGGGCCGGTCCGCAGCCGCTCCGAGCCGAAGCCTGTCCGCAGCCCCATCCGTATGGCTTCGTCCAGTCTGTACAAGGCCAACAGCATCACCACTCGCATCTTGAGCGCGCCGGCTGCATCAAGCCTCTGAAAAGCCTCAAACGCCTCCGGCCCTTCAGGGTTGTGGAAGCCTACGATGCCCATGCCTGCCAGCACCTCGAACCCCCGGCGCATGGCGGTGAGGGCATCTTCCGGCGTCTCGCTAATCGCTCGCCGCACCAGCATGGTGGCGCTTTCGTAGAGCATGCCGCTTGGCTCGCCTGCTTCGTCCCGGCCAATAGCCGCCCCAGGTGGATCGGGCGTGTCGCGCTTAATGCCGGCCCGCTCCAGGGCAAGGCTGTTCACCCAGCAGCTATGCAAGTCCTTGCGGTCCAGGTAGACGGGGTTGTGGGGGGCTGCGCGGTCCAGGTCACGGCGGGTGGGATAAGAGGGGGGCGACCAAAGATTGTTGTTCCACCCGCCGCCTACGACCCAGCGCCCCGGCTCGCTCTCCCCAGCTCGCTCGGCCACGATGCGTAGCGCCTCCTCTTTGGAGCGCACGCCGTCCAGGTTCACTTTGCTCAGGCTGCGCGAGTAGGCGAGAAAGTGTATATGCGCGTCAATCAGGCCGGGGATGACCGCTCTGCCTTGCGCGTCTATGCGGCGCACCTCACCCGGCAGCCGCCTTAGCTCCTCCGTGCTACCCACTGCGAGGATGCGACCATTCTGCATGGCGACAGCCTGGGCGCGAGGCGCTGCGGGGTCCATTGTGTAGACGCAGGCATTTTCTAAGATGGTGATTGGGGGCGCTGTACGCGCTTCGCCGGCGGTCATGGAAGTATTATAGCACGCTCTCTGTGCTATAATGCCGTTACGTCCAAACGGCAGAAAAAAGGGCGCTTGGAGGGCACTTGGAGGGCATTATGGCTGAGGCTACGGGGGGCCGTGTGGCAGTGGTCGGCACCGGCAGTTGGGGTACGACACTGGCTATTATGGCCGCGCGCCGGGGGTTGCATGTACATCTGCTGGCCCGCACCCAGGAAGAAGTCGAGCGGCTGGCTGCCGACGGCGAGAACCGCCGCTTTATGCCGGGCTATCCTTTTCCGCCCAACCTCACGCCCACTGCCGACCCCTCGCAGGCCCTCGCGGACTGTGATATGCTGCTCATGGTGGTTCCTTCGCAGACGATGCGCGCCAACATCCGCAGCCTTGTGCCGTACCTCGCCCCCGGCAAGACGGTTATAGTGAGCGCGGCCAAGGGCCTTGAGGTCGGCACGATGCTGAGGATGAGCGAAGTGCTCGCCCAGGAGCTTGGCCCGGCCTGGCTGGAAAGGCTGGCGGCGCTGTCGGGGCCGAACCTGGCGAAGGAGATCGTGGCCGGGCGCCCTGCTACTACGGTGGTGGCCTCCGCCAACATAGCGGTCGCCCAGCGCGCCCAGGAACTGCTCACGGGGGGCAGGTTCCGCGTCTATACCAACCCCGACCTGATAGGCGTAGAGCTTGCGGGGTCGCTCAAGAATATCATCGCGCTGGCGGCGGGGATGGCCGACGGCATGGAGGCGGGCGACTCCTCGAAGGCGGCGCTGATCACGCGGGGGTTGGTAGAGATAGGGCGGCTGGGGTTGGCTGCGGGGGCCTCGCTCTTCACCTTTGCGGGGTTGGCGGGCCTGGGCGACTTGATAGCTACCTGCGCCTCGCCCCTGTCGCGCAACCGCTCCCTGGGGGAGGAACTTGCGCGGGGCAAATCGCTGGAGCAGGCTAAGGCCGAGATCGGCGGTCAGGTGGCCGAGGGCGTAACCACTACAGTGGCTGCTAGAGAGTTGGCCGCCCGCTACGGCATAGAGATGCCTATCACAGAGCAACTACACAGTATCCTGTTCGAGGGCAAATCCCCTATGGAAGGCTTGAACGCCCTCCTCACGCGGGAGCCGACCGATGAGTTCCTGTCGTTGGGCGTTTCGGAGTAAAATTAGGGGGAACTATGAAGGTAAAAGCGGAGGCGATTTCGTTCCAATCCGGCAAAGAGAGGCTGGAGGGCTACCTGGCGAGGCCCGAGGGATCTGGGCCGTTCCCCGGAGTGGTAATCATCCACGAGGCGTTTGGCCTCAACGATAACATCAGGGAGGTCGCCCGGCGTTTTGCCTCCGAAGGCTACGCAGCGCTGGCGGTTGACCTGTTCAGCGGGCGTAACCGCGCTGTGTGTATGTTCCGCTTCTTCGGTGGGATGCTGCTTAATTCGATGAATAACGGGGGCATTCACGACCTCAAGGCGGCGCTCACCGCTCTGTCGGAGCAGGAAGGAGTTGACCGGGAGCGCATGAGAGCGATAGGCTTCTGCATGGGCGGCGGTTTTGCCGTCGCCTGGGCCTGCACCGACACACGACTCAAGGTGGTGGCCCCTTACTACGGTATGAACCCACGCCCGCTTGAGGCCGTAGCGCGGGCCTGCCCGGTGGTCGGCTCCTACCCCGGCAAGGACTTCACCGCTTCGGCGGGCCGTAAGCTGGACGCGGCGTTGGACAAGTACAATGTCCCGCACGACATAAAGATATACCCAGGCGCTAAACATTCCTTCTTCAACGATCAGGGAGGCAACTACAACCCGGCAGCCACCGAGGACTCCTGGCGGCGCACATTGGCCTTTTTCAAAGAACAGCTAGGCTAGAAAGTAGAGTACACTCCATGTCAAAACAACCGAACAACAAAGCAAGCAAAGGCCCATCCCCCCTCCAACGGGGCTTTCTCAAGTTCTTCAGTTGGCTGCACTCAACCGCGTACCGCTTGACAGGGGGCAAACTCGGCGGTCAGATGGGCAAGAACAAAGTGCTGATCCTGACCACCACAGGCCGCAAGACGGGCAACAAGTACAACACGCCGCTCTTTTACGTCGAAGATGGGCCGGAGCTGGGGGTGATCGCCTCCGCAGGCGGCTCCGACAAGCCCCCCGCCTGGTGGCTGAACCTACAGAGCAACCCGGAGGCTCAGGTGCTGGTGAACGGCAAAACTATAGAAATACGCGCAGAGCAGGCCAACTCAGAGGACAAGAGCCGCGTCTGGGCCAAGATGACCGAACGTTATCCCGCCTACAACGATTATCAAAAGAAAACTGAGCGCGAGATCCCTGTGGTTATACTGCACTCGATTGAGCGCATGCGCACACAATGAGCCGGCAACCCGAACCTGACCCACCCAACATACCTGACCCACCCAACGTACCCCCTGCCCAGGCCCGATTGCACAACACCGGCCCCACTCAAGCCCCA